>CAMZNQ010000140.1 GCA_947313765.1 uncultured Sulfurovum sp. | reverse complement strand
CATACATTTGATATTTATCATCTCGTTTTAACTCTTTTCGACTATTTACTTTTTTATATTTTGTGTCAATAATACAATCACTTGTCACAATATCTGGCTTCAATATTAAACTTCCAAAACTTCCTTGTTTTTGTAACTGCGTACTAATATCTATCTCTTTATACAACCTGCCCACAAACTTCTCAAATACCACTGCCATATCGAACAAAAAAGCAAAACTTTTGTCTGTGCTGTTTTGTGTCATGGGGATAAATTTTTCTAGTATCAGCAATGCCACTTCATAACTCTTTTTATATCTACTGTTCATACGGTCAAAATGGATGTTTAAATGTTTGAAATCTACATTGAAATACTCTACCTCATCAAGTACAGCTTCACACCTATGTAGATTAGAGTAGGAGCTAAATTTTTTAAAGACTCTAATGGCGTACAAGAAAAATCTATTTAGCTCATTGTCCATAGAAAATTCATCAAACTCACAATAGATATTTTGATGGTAAAAGTTACTGAAGTTTTTCTCTATGATATATTTACCACGTAAGACTTTCAAATTCTCTTGCATTGTAATATATTGTTTAAAGAGACCTTTTTTAAACTCATCGAGTAAAGTATCTGAAAAAAGTCTAATAAATAGTTCATAAATATGATGCTCCTGCACATCTGCTTGTATCAAATCTTCATTTTTTAGTTTTATATCATAGGCATAGATAAGCATATAGATAAAGGTATTGAGGTTTAAATTATCTTCATTTGTGATTTTGGGGATGATAAAATAACTTGTATCATTTATAGATAGAAAACCACAATAGTTTTTTGGTTTTATCCCATTAAAATTTATATCAAAATATGGGTACAGTTTGGGATTATCTTTAATATGTGATTCTAGTTCTGGAGAAATATTTTGATTTTCGTAAAGGTATTTCATACAGTTTTGGACTCCTCATTTTCAATAGCAAATATTAACATAATTATTAATATATTAGATATAATATTTTGAATATTTTACATAAATAGGAAATTCTCAAAATGATAACAACACCATTTGCATACATTACAATTTTAATCTTTATCGCTTCCATATTGGTATATGTAGAAGAAAAAAGTAGAGCTAAACTATTTGAATATCTCCCTGCTATTGTCATCTTATATTTTACAGTTATGAGCCTATCTACTTTAGAGTTATGGAGCAAAACAGATGAGATAAATGGTGCATACAGAGCCTTTAAATCAAATCTGCTACCTGCCATGATATTTCTAATGCTACTTCAAAGTGATATACGAAAAATATTTAAATTGGGTAAAAAGATTCTACTTACATTCTTTTTGGCATCATTTAGCATCTCTTTAGGGTTTATCATTATGTTTGCTACTCTACATAACTCATTTGAACCTGAAGCTTGGAAAACTTTTGGTGCATTATCTGGCTCTTGGATGGGTGGAACAGGAAATATGGTTGCGATTCAATCCTCATTAGGTCTTGAAAGCAATAAAATGGGAAATGTGCTATTGATAGACTCAATAGATTATGCAATATGGGTTATGACTCTCTTAGCTCTTGTCCCTTTTGCAAAAAGGTTTAACAATTGGACAAAAGCAGATAAGACGATACTTGAAAAGTTAGAAAGTAAACTAGATGGTGAAAGTGAAAAAAAATCCATAAACTTTCCCTCACTGTTTATGCTTTTAGGTTTGGCTTTGATGGTATCTGTTGTTGCTCAATCTTTAGCCCCATTACTGCCAACTACAAGCTTTTTAACAGAGACAACTTGGATAGTTATTTTTGCTACATTAGCAGGTATTATTGCAGGTACAACGCCTATTAGCAAAGAGAGTTCAGCCCAACCTCTAGCAAATATTATGTTATATCTCATAGTAGCACTTATCGCTTCACGAGCAGACTTTAAAGAGTTAACTAATGCACCTACATATATTATGGCAGGATTTATGATTATTGCTATTCATGCTACAATTATGGTTATTTTTGCTAAACTTTTTAAACTTGACCTATTCTCTTTAGGGGTGGCATCTCTTGCCAATATTGGGGGGGTAGCCTCTGCACCCATCTTGGCAGGTGCTTACAATAAGGCTCTCATTCCCATTGGTGTATTGATGGCAATGATGGGGTATATAGTTGGAACATTTATGGGGTTAGGTGTATCTAAAATACTATCTATGTTTTAACCAACTTTAGTTAGTATTGACATACTCCCCATAGATGAATCTAGGGATTTTACGCTAAATTGTGGTAAGTTTTACTCTATTTTCAAAGAGAGATATAGTAAAGTGAATTTATAAATATAATTAATCTTAATTTCAATTTATTTTATCTATAATAATTAAAACTTAACAATAAAAGGAATGAAATGAATTTCATTAAAGGTATTTTTACCATTATTGGTGCAATTGTTGTAATTGCAGGTATTATTATTGGGGCTAAATATGGCTCAAGCATGGCTAAAATGGATTCAAAAGCATTAGGTCTATATATGAAAATGGCTGATGATGTATTGACAACAGGTGACCCAGCAAAAGGTATGATTATCAAGAGAAAACTTGTTATTGAAGATGGAACAAGTAAAAAAGAGGCAATTGAAAATGCAATTGAAATCATGGATGAGGTAGGAGAGAGTCATGGACTTGCAAAAGTTGATGAAAAAACTATGCCTCGTAAACTTCTAAATAAAGATGGAGAGAAAGTATATACTCATATTCGTTCATACTGTTCTCCAACAATCGCTGATATTTTCTTAGAACACTCTGGAGAATTTGTTGGATTTATGCCATGTAGAGTTGGTATTGTTGAAGATAAAAATGGAGATGTTTGGCTCTATACAATGGCACTTGACATGATGATTTCAGGAGGTCATACTCTACCACCAGAACTTTTAGAACATGCAAGAAATGTCAAAGAGGCTATGGTTAATATGATTACTTATGGTGCAGCAGGAGAGATTCCAGATTAAAATCAATCTATATCCACACTACTACTCCTGCTAAATAGCAGGAGTAATCTATATTCTCTTTCAACTTTACTACTAAAACTATTTAACCTATAACTTTAATTTTATTTTAATATAATGTCCTTATTATAATTTTTTAATATCACTTTAATAAACTTGCAATACAATATAATAAATAAAAATGGAATATAACTATGAAATACAAAATAACTATAATGACAATTATGTTAATCGGAAATCTTCACGCACTCCCTACAAATGATTTAAATACAACCTCTATAGAGTTACAAAAATTAGAGTTAAGAAATAAAATTCTTGAAGCCAAACTAAAACTAAAAGAGTTAACAGAGAAAAATCAAAAATATAAAGAGATAGTAGAGTATGAAAATAGTGCAAAAATAGCTAAAGCAAAAGCAAATAAGATAACAACTGAAATAGATTTACAAAAAGCAAAATGGAAATTGAAACAGGCTGAATTAAAATCAAAAATATCCATAATAAAAATGGAAAAAGAGTTGAATAGATATGTAGATAAGAAGCCTATATATTTAGATAATCCGTTAACAAAAGAGAATACATTAATTATTTCAGATAGACGAGTTGAGTTAAATGGAGCTATTACAGATGAAATGGCAGATAGAATTAGTAGAAAAATAAACTATTTTAATAATAAGAATAGTAAAAAACCTATATTTTTAGTTATTGATAGCTCTCCTGGTGGTTCTGTTATGGCTGGATACTTAATCATGAAAGCAATAGATAGCAGTAAAGCCCCTGTGTATGTTGTACTTAAATCTTTTGCTGCATCTATGGCAGCAATTATTGTTACACTTGCTGATAAATCTTTTGCCTACTCTCATGCCACTATGCTACATCATCAACCAAGTATGTATCAACAAGGAAGTAATAATCTAACTGAACAGAAAGAGAACTATAAAAATTTAGAGAGATGGTGGAAATTTTTAGCAACGCCTATTGCAAAAAAGATGGGAATAACTATAGATGAGTTTCAACTACAAATGTATAAGCACTCTTCAAAAGGTAATTGGTCAGAGTTTACCATTGATGCACAAAAGATAGGTTGGGTTAATCATATTGTAGATAAAATAGAAGAGACTTCAATTATATGCGAAGAGACATTTAAAAAAGATAAGAATAATAAAAAAGATAGTGACAATGGCAACAGTGAATTTGAGACTATAAATAGAATAAAAAATCTACCTCATCTAAATCCAACTGATGCATATTTTATCTACAATCCAGATGGATTTTATAAAATAAAATAGAGAAGAGTTAATCTTCTTCTTTAACAATTATAATATCATAATTGGCTGTTTTCACAATAGCCTTATGAGTAGGAACAGAACCATTACGATTGACTTTAGATAACTCTTCTCTTAGGTTTTTAATCTCTAAATTCATATCATCAATCTGTTTCTTTAATTTTAAGATAACATCTACTCCTGCTAGGTTAATCCCCATTTTTCGTGTTAATTGTAATACAAATTTAATCTTATCAATATCACGTTGAGAGTACAGACGCATACGCCCACCCGTTCGAGAAGGTTCAATCAACCCTTCTCTTTCATATTGTCTTAATGTCTGTGGATGTATATCTAATATAGATGCAACAACTGATATAAGATATACAGGTTCATCATAACTATGCATCAGGAAGATTCTCTTCTAAAGTTTTTTTAAAATCATCATCTAAATTATCAACATCTGGTAAAACAATATTAGCAGTTAAATATAGATTTCCCTTAATAGATGTTTTTCTATCTAAAACACCAGCTCCACGAACTCTAAATTTTTGACCATTTTTTGTATTTTTAGGTACTTTTAGTGTAATATTATCATTAATTAAAGATTCAATAGTTACCTTTCCTCCAAATAGTGCTGTTTTTAGAGGAACATCCATACTCATATATAGGTCATTCTCTTTTCTTTTAAAGATAGGAGACTCTGAAACATCTACTTTAATAAGTAAATCTCCTCTCCTTCCCATCTGTCCAATACTACCTTTATCCCTTACACGAAGTGTCTCTCCACTTTTAATACCTGCAGGAATCTTAATATCAAAACTTTCATTATTGAAAGATATATTATGTTTTCCACCTTTAACAGATACATAAAAAGATATTGTTATGTTAATTCTTTGGTCTAGGTCTGATGATGAAGAGTTTCTACCTCCAAAACCACCTCCACCAAAGCCAGAACCTCCCCCAAAAATATTTTTCAATAGTTCATCTAAATCAACATTGCTTCCTTGGTTTTGTGCATAATCATGGAAGTTTTGACCACCAAAAATTTGGTCACCATACATATCATATTCATCTTTTTTCTTTTTATCTGACAAAACTTCATATGCCGCATTAATCTCTTTAAACTTATCAACAGCAGACTCATCTTTATTTACATCTGGATGATATTTTCTTGCCAATTTGCGATATGCTTTTTTTATCTCATCTGCACTTGCATTTTCACTTATACCTAAAGTTTCATATAAACTTTTTGCCATTATTATACCTCAATAATTTTTTAATATTAGAAGAAGTATATCAAAATATCTTAGTCTCTGTCAATCAAGGTTTAACTTTTTCCTATAATATTTAATATATCACTAGAACTTTGCTAACTCAATTGCATATCTCTCTTCAATCTCCTCTAAATTTTCAGAAGCCACCTCTAATCGTTCAAAAAGTTCATCAATCTCTCTTTGTAACTCTCCAATCTTTTTAGATGCCTCTATGAGGGTTGAGTTGTCTGCTTCATTTGAAGCCTTAACCAATCTTTTATTCTCATTTTCAAGCTCCTCTTCAAGTTCCATAATCTTCTCTTCACAAAATTCAAACTCTTTTTTGTGTGGAGCATTCTCTTTGCTTCTCTTTTGAACCATCTCTTTTCTTAGACGTTTTTTCTCTCTGTTGTCAATTTTAGGTTTACTATCTTTAGGTTTTTGATTGACTACTCCATCCTCTTCCCAACCTATTTTTTCTAAAAATTCATCATAAGTACCATCAAAATATTCTGCTCTATCTTTATGGAAGATAATCAAAGCATCAGCTAAACGGCGTAAAAGCATTTCACTATGCGTAACCATAATGGTTGAACCTTGAAATGACTCTATTGCATTACAAAGTGAGTCAATAGAGTAGATGTCTAAGTGGTTAGTAGGCTCATCAAGTAGAAGTAGATTTGACTCTGTGGCTATGATTTTTCCAAGCATTACACGGCTTCTCTCTCCACCTGAAAGTACAGAGATTTTTTTATCGGCTAACTCTCCTGTAAACATCATTGTGCCACAGATACTTCTAGTCTCTGCGATTCCTATCTTTAAACTAACAGATGAAATCTCTTCAATAATAGTTGAGGAGTTGTTTAGGCGTTCAATGTTTGTCTGTCCAAAGTGAGCCATAGATGTAGAGGGGTGGAATTTGAGTTCTCCATCTTCTTTTTCTAGTTCCCCTGAAATGTAGTTGAGTAGTGTTGATTTACCTTTTCCATTTTTACCAATAATTGCCAATCTTTTTCCCTTTTCTAAAGTAAAAGATAGATTAGAGAATAGCTTTTTACCCTCTTCATATCCAAAGCCCAAATCTTCAGCTCTTAAGATGACTTTTGCAGGAGTCTCCTTGTAGTTAAAGTTAAATGATAAGTTACTTTCACTCTCTAACTTATCCATATCTTCCATCTTATCTAGCATCTTCTGTTTAGATTGTGCTAAAGATGCTGTTGAGGCACGAGCTTTATTTTTGGCTACAAACTCTTCAAGCTCTTTTCGTTTTTTCTCTTGGTTTTGGCGTGTCTTTTCATAGGTCTCATCACTTAGTTTCAGATTATCATCATACTTTTTTGTATCGCCTTGAATGATATGTAACATTTTACGTTGAATCCCCATGGTGTGTGTCGTTACAGCATCCATAAATTCACGGTCATGAGTAATGACTATAACCTCTCCATCAAATGTTCTAATAAACTCTTTTAACCAACGTAAAGAGAGAAGGTCAAGGTAGTTTGTAGGTTCATCAAGAAGTAGCATATTTGGTTCTGTTGCTAAAAGTTTTGCTAGATTGATTCGAATTTGGTAACCACCTGAAAAGCTCATGGGGTCTTTTTCTAAATCTTCATTTGTAAATCCAAGTCCAAAAAGAATCTTCTCTATCTTGTAAAAATTGTACTGCTCCTCTTCACTTAATACTAAAGAACACTCCTCTCTAACTGTTGGTTTTGAAAAACTTAGATGTTGTCTAAGTGTACCTATTTTGTAGTTTTTAGGGATTGATATATCTCCTAAGTCATGGCTCTCTTCTCCTAAAATAATCTTAAATAGGGTTGATTTACCTGAACCATTACGACCTATGAGTCCTATCTTTTGATTTGAACCCATCTTTAGATTTAGGTCTCTAAACAGTGTCTGTTCTCCAAAACTTTTACTTACGTTTGTTAGTTGTATCATTTTTTTCCATTTAAAAGAGATTAAGTGGTGGAAGTATATCAAAACTACTTAAGACAATCTATTTTTAACACTTCTTGTAGCTCCTTAGCATTGGTGCGTTCTGTTACTATTTTGCAATATTTTTCATATCTTTTGTCTTCTGTAAAGATAATAGGAGTAGAGTTATTTTTCTTAATTAAATCAACAAGCTTAATTTCTATATTTGATATTGATTTTCCATCAAAAATAACAAATTGATACTTTCTAGTTAATATTTCTCTTTTAAACTTCTCTTCTGAATCGACTACATATACAGTGTGTCCAATATTAATTAAAATTGCTTTATAAATTTTTGATGATATATAAGTATCTTTATATAGCAAAATATTACTCTTTTTCAATAGAAAATATTTTTGAAGAGTCGATTTTAATCTATTAAGTTTAATAGGTTTTTCTAGGTATCCATCCATTCCACTTTGAAGATATGAATTCTTAGCCTCTTGACTTGTCTCTGCTGTAAGTGCAATAATTGGAGTATGTTTTAGCTTTTTTTCTCTTTCATAAGAGATGATTTCTCTAGTAGCCTCTACTCCTGACATAATTGGCATTTGAATATCCATAAGAACAATATCATAGCCACCTTTTTTATATATTTTAACTGCCTCTTCTCCATTTGATGATATATCAACATCTATTTTAAGATTTTTCAATATATTAAAAATCAGTTTTTGATTTATAATATTATCTTCAGCTACCAATATTTTCATTTTTTCAAAGCTCTCTAACTCTTCTTCTTTCTCTATTTTAATGAATTTCTCTGTTCTTCTTAA
This sequence comes from uncultured Sulfurovum sp., assembly GCA_947313765.1. Taxonomy (GTDB): domain Bacteria; phylum Campylobacterota; class Campylobacteria; order Campylobacterales; family Sulfurovaceae; genus UBA1140. The sequence goes on along the minus strand of CAMZNQ010000140.1, from coordinate 13,865 downwards.
TAGCTCTATGGTGTGTATTGTTTTTGAAAAATTTATTGGTTTATATAATATTTTTGCAAATTTATTTTTATAGGTTTGAATTAAATCTTGATTATTTGTTGTTGTAATGAATACTATTTTTGTATCTAGTCTTAAAAATCTTTTTAAAAGTTCTCTATTTGATATGTATCTATCATTAATAAATAATATATCTGGTAAAACTTTCCTGTTAAATAGCTCTGTATCAATATATGTTTTAAAGTCTATGTCAAGATATTCTATATATCTTTGAAAAATCTTATCTATATCATTTTGAATAAGTTTATCTTCTACTAGATACCCTATATTTATATCTTCTATTTTTGTTTGATATGTTGTAGCATCTATTGAACGTTTTAGTGGAATTGTGAAGAAGAAAGTACTACCTATATCTTTTTGACTTATTATCTGTAATTTTCCATTCATTAGCTCAACAAATTTACTAGAGATGGTAAGTCCTAAACCAGTACCTCCAAATTTTCTATTGGTACTAGCATCTGCTTGAGAAAAAGCATCAAAAATTTTACCTATCTTATCTTTTTCAATTCCTATTCCAGAATCTTTAACTGAAAACTGTATATCAATATCTTTATTACTTTGTGAAACCTTTTCTATCAAGATAGAAATCTTGCCATTATTGGGTGTAAACTTAATAGCATTACTCAATAGATTAAGAAGTACTTGTGAGATTTTTGTAGGGTCTCCAATGATTCTATTTGGTAGTTCAGGGTCAATAAAGAGACCTAACTCAATATTTTTTTGAGTAGCTTTTATCGCGTAGGATTCAATACATGATTCAAATTTATCCATAATATTAAAAGGGATAGACTCTAACTCTATCTTACCTGATGAAACTTTAGCAAAATCCAAAATATCATTAACAATATTGAGTAGATTTAAGGAACTCTCTTCTATGATATTAACAAACTCCATATGCTCCTCTTCTAGCTCTTCAGATTTTAATAAATTTGTAAATCCAATGATTCCATTTAAAGGGGTGCGTATCTCATGTGACATATTTGCTAAAAAGTTCTCTTTTTCTCTACTTGGCTCTTTAATTGCATTTGCTAAAAATTTATAAATTTCAATTGTATCATTTTTTTTAATTACCTCTTGTATCTCTAGTTGTTGTCTTTCGTTTAGTTCAGCCTCAATCTCCTTTAGTGTTTCGGTTAAATATAGACTACTTTTTCTTAAATTATATGATAGGTATATAAGCATAATTATGAGTAATAAAAAGAAGAGTGCAAATAGAAACATATCTATAATAACTCTCTCTTTATTATCTATCTCCTCTGTTAATATTGATTTTTTATCTATAAACAGTATTTTCTGTGCAACATTAATTTTGTCTATTTTACTTTTTGATACATTCAGCCATTTCTCTATAGATACTCTATATTCTCCTCTTCTTGAATCGTTAAAGATTTCAGCTCGTTCATGATTTTTAATAGTAGAAAAATAGATAGGATTAATTATCTCACGAAGTTCTTTTAATGTATCTGTTTTTTCTATTTTTTTAAAATTGGGTGTATAGTCATGGTTAATTAAATTTTCCCATATATATAAATCTTCAATACTCATTTTTTTTGAGCTACTCAATATATATGTTATGAAACTAGTCTCTCTATTTAGATTCTTTTTAGTTTCAATAAGTTTATTAAAGCTATCTATTTCAGCTCTATAATCTTTAGAAAACTCTTTGTTAATCTCTTTAATTATTTTGTTTAGAGGATGAATAACTCTATTTCCATAGTTCTGAAATAGGTTTACTTGATAATCTATATTTCGTAAATTTATTGTTTCTCTTATATTTTTAAGTTCTAGGCTAATTTGTGATAGTATTTCAAGACGTGATGTAAAATGTAAATCTTTACTTATAAAAAGAGTAAGCTCTTCTATCTCTTGGTCGACTATTTTTCTAAAAGAGTTTACTTGATTTCTAGTAGTAAGCTCTTTCTTTCCAAGATAAATAGCAGAATATATTCTCTCTGTTTCAATTTTATTGATAATATTGTCTATTTTTTCTATATATAATATGTGAGACATGGTCTCCTCTTTCTCTTTATACTCTTCTAACATAATAATGATTTTATATGTTAAAAAAAAGAATATCAATATACTTGCTATTAAAAACATTATAGTTAGCAGACCTTTATTGCTTTTTATTCTCATTCTAACTCTTTTTATTGATTTTGTTTATGGTAAAGCTCTAATTTCTTTATACTATTTTCAAAATTTTTAGTAAAAAGTAGTAACATATTGGGCATAGATATTTTATTATCTATATTTAAAAAATTTTTATTAGTTTCCCAAAAATCTAATGTTTTAATCTTATATTTTTGTATTTTTTTAGGGTAGGTATATTTTTTAATAATCTCTAATATCTTTTCAACTCTAGTTAAAGCATTTTTTAAATGTTTTTCATTTGTAGTTTTATTGAGGTTTAAAATAGATGCTATATAATATTTATTAACACGTTCCAAAAGGTACTCTAACTCTTTAAGATTCATAATCATTTTCTCTTCGTTGGAAAAATCATATTGATGTAGAGATTGGATGGAGTTTACTGCCTCTACAAATGTTTCACTATAATCTAATATTAATATGCTTTTATCTTTAGAGATTTTTTGATTTAATAGAGTTTCAATCTCTTCATTTGTATATATTAGAAAATTAATAATATTTTTACTATCATCATTTTGAGTATTAACTTCTATCTGTTGAATATTTCTTTTAAGATTTTTCATGTTTTCTGAAATATTTACGTTTAAATTTATCTTATTGGGATTATAATATAAATATAAATACTCTTTTGCTATTTTTTGACTTAAATATCTAATATTTTCAGAAGCTTCAATGATTTTTACATTACTTCTTGTCGATGCATTAATCATAAAAGTTGTTGATATAAATATAGTTAATATAAATAATGCTTTTTTTTTCATATTTAACTCTTATTATTATTTTTTATATAAAGCTCTGTGATTTCATTCATTTTTTTAGTAATTTTATCAGTTGTATTGAAAACAATAAGTGGAAGTCCACCTTTTTCAATATTATTATAAAATCTATGTACTATCTTCCATAGTCTATTTATATTATCGACTTTATCTTTTATTAAGGGTGTATTGCTCTTATTTAATAATAATCTATTAAGATTTTTATCGAATTCATTAAGAGTCTTTTTCATGCTTCTTAATGTATTTTTATCCTTAATACCCGACTGGTAGGCAATATAATATTTTGCAATACGTTGAGATAACATTCTCTGCTTACCTGAAATTTCAATAATTCTAGATTCCTCTTTTTTAATAGAGTTTTTAAGAGAGTCTACTATATATTGACTTCCCTCTAGTATGGATTCAGTTAAATCTAAAATTAGTTGAGCATTTTCTATTGAAAATGGTTTATGAATAGTTTTATTAAGCTCATCTGAACTAATCTCTACAAAATCAAGAAGATTTTTAATCTCTTCATCTTCAATAGAGTAGATTAATGTTTTTTGTGCTTTAAAAAAAATATCTAATGAAATTTTAAGCTCTTTTTCTGTTTTATTTACAGCAATTTGTTTATGAATATATAGATAATCTTTTGCAATACGCTGTGAGAGCATTCTCTGTTTACCTGCAATATCAATAAGCTCGATTGTTTTTATATTTTTCTCTTTTGCTAAGAGATTAGAATAGGATAATATTATTAATATAGTTATTAATTTTATAGGTTTTACTCTTTTTTGCATATAGTTCTCCTATTTTCTTTTTAAATTAACATATAGATGCGTAACAATATCCATATTTTTTAGAATATCATTTGATTTTTTATAGATAAGTGTAGGGATAAATGTATCTGAAGTTTTATTCATAATTTTAAAAAATATAAATGATTTCTCTACCTCTTTTAATAGATTGTTTATCTCTTCTGTATTGAGTTTATATTTTTTTAAGTGATTAAGAGACTCTTCAAAAAGTTTCATGCTTTTATCCATTTTCTGTTGAAAATTTTTGTTTTTTATCCCCCAAACTTTTAGCATATATAGACTAGCCATCCTTTGTGAAAGCATTCTCTGTCGCACTGATATATCAATAATGATTCCTGATTTTTCTCCAGTCTCTTTAGCAAAAAGATGCGTAGCAGTATCGGAGCTTTTAAGTAATTGCTCTAACTCCTCTTGCAAAGTAAGTGCAATCTCTTTTTTAGGACTCTTCTGTAGAGTCTCTTTTATTGCTATCCATAGTTTTCTAATATTCTCTGTAGTCTCTATAATCTTTTTATTGTTTGTATAGTCATGAAGTGATTCTAGGTGATTTTCAAATTTACCAATAATGTTTTTTAAATCTTCATCTGGGCTATTAAAACTATTTTCCATACCAATCATAGCATAGTCTTTTAACATTCTTTGAGTAAACATTCGTTGTTTCCCTGCAATATCAACAGCATGATTAAGAGATTCTATCTCAATTGCATAGCTTAAATTGTAGAATAAAGATAAAAAAAGTAGATGTTTTAATAAAACCATAAATAAATCCTTTGATAAAGAGATATTATATAGTTTTAATTATTAAATATAATATAAAAATTTTATTTTATATTAAGTCTTTTTTATAATTTTCCATGGTAATCCTTGAACCATTAGTTCTTTCATAAATGGGTCAGGGTCAAACTCTTCCATGTTAAATACACCATCTCTTTTCCATTTCTCTTCTAATATTAATTTTGCTCCAATCATTGCAGGTACTCCTGTTGTATAACTTACAGCTTGGCTCATAACCTCTTCATAACACTTCTCATGGTCACTTACTTGATATATGTAGATAGTTCTCTCTTTGCCATCTTTAATCCCTTTAGCATATATACCAATATTTGTTTTTCCTTTTGTTCTTGCTCCTAATGATGCAGGGTCAGGGAGTAGGGTAGATAGAAACTCCATAGGTGCAATTTTCATGCCCTTATGTTCTACCTCTTTTATCCCTAACATACCTACATTTTCTAAACATCTCATGTGAGTTAAATAGCTCTCTCCAAAGGTCATAAAAAAACGAATACGCTTTAACCCTTTAATATGCTTTACCAATGATTCCATCTCTTCATGATATAGTAGATATGAATCTTTTTTACCAATTTCAGGATAGTCCCAAACTTGCATAATCTCCATTGGTTTAGTCTCTATCCACTCTCCACTCTTCCAATATCGTCCATTTGCAGATACTTCACGGAGATTAATCTCTGGATTAAAATTTGTAGCAAAAGGGTAGCCATGGTCTCCTGCATTACAATCTAAAATATCAATAGTATGAACCTCATCAAAATAGTGTTTCTGTGCATAAGCACAAAAAACATTTGTAACTCCAGGGTCAAATCCACTACCTAAAAGTCCCATAATATTTGCCTCTTTAAAGGCTTTATCTCTTGCCCACTGCTCCTTGTATTCAAATTTTGCTGTATCTGGATGTTCATAATTTGCTGTATCTAAATAGTCTATACCAGACTCAATACAGGCATCCATAATGGTTAAATCTTGATATGGTAGAGCTACGTTAATCACTATGTCTGGCTTAATATTATTAAATAGTTTAGTTAGCTGAATTACAGAGTCTGCATCAATAGAAGCTGTATTAATTGAGATAGATAATTTCTCTTTAATATTTTTAGCAATAGAGTCACATTTACTTATAGTACGACTAGCAAGAGTAATCTCTCCAAATGTTTTAGAGTTCATAGCACACTTAAAGGTAACAACATTTCCAACACCACCAGCACCAATAATTAGGGTTTTTTTTGACATAACTTACTCCTTATATGTAATAATTTCAAGTAGATTTTTAGGGATTCTTTTGGGTTTACCATCTCTAACAAAAACAAGTAGTATATCCATCTCAAATATTTTTTTATCTTTAGATAAGATTGATTGTTTCAGGGTAATTGATGATATTTTTTTTATTATAACTTCTGTTTTTACCTCAACCATATCTCCAAGATATGCCATACCTAAGAAATTGGCAGATATATTTTTTACAACAAACCCAGAGTTTTTACCATCTGTGGGAGTTGTATCTCTTTTGAAAAAAAGTTCAGACCTTGCACGTTCACAATACTTAATGTAATTTGTATGATATACAATGCCACCTGCATCAGTATCTTCATAGTAGATGCGTATCTTCACTATTTTTGCTTCTTCTTTTTAGCTTCTTTTTTCTCTTTTTTAAGATGTTTCAGATACTCTTTTGCCGTTATCTCTTCTCCATTAGCGAGTATGACATGAGTAGCAATTCCTCTTTTACATAACTCTTTTGAATCCATCCAATAATCTTGTCCAACTAACATCTTTTGAAACTCATCTTCAGTAAGAAACCCCTGTTTTACAATAACATCATGAAAAAAGCTATTTAATCGTTTATCTACATGTTCAACACGAGCCTTTATATCTCCACCCTTGCCAAAAGCACCACCTGAATAGTTGTGATACATAAAGTCAGAATAGGGATAGATTATTCGTTTGTTTGCCATACTAAATAGAACTGCACCCATACTATAACCGTAGTTATCTAAATAGGCAACAGTTCGTCCTGAAAATTTTTCCAACATTATGTTGAAAAATTGCATTCCCTCTTGAACAAATCCTCCACCAGAGTTAATCATAAACTCTAAATAATCACTCTCTTTTGCCTCTCTAAGTTCATTAAAAACAGAATGAAGACCTTTTTTAAGTTCAAAGAATCTTCCAATATAAACACGATAACGTTTATGTTTTGGGGTTATTTGATATATTTTTTTATCTCTATCAATAACTTTTTTCTGTTCAGGTATAACCTCTGTATATAGAGTATGTTGTTCACTGCTTATCTCTTTTTTTTCATTAATCACACTAAGCCCCTAAAATGTTATTTTTTAGGGGATATTATAACATAGTAAATCTACTTTTAGACCAAAGTAGCTTTTTGAGATAGTTTATAATTGCTCCACATCTCAACAATACTATCTACTAGTTGATTGTTTATGTTTTTAATATTGGTTAGAACTTTTGGCTCTACCTCTAAAAGAGCTATTAGTTCTGCATGTGTAAAATTCTTTAGAATCTTTTTTAGTTTCTTTTTTCCTAACCCTTTTATGCTTAAAAGCAGAGTCTCTAACTCTTTATCTGAAATATCTATATCTGAACTTGACTCATCAGCAGATACTTCAGGTGCTTCCTCTTTTTTCAATGCTGGAGCTTTCATTGATTTAAGGTTTTTTAGTGCAAATCTATCTTGATAGTTCCATTTTTCACTTGGCCACTCTTCAAAACTACGCTCTTTTACATCAAAAATTTTATATTCAGAGTCAAGTTCATGTACATAAACCTCTTTTTCTCCATATGTTTTCTTCTTTGTTCCAAAATATGCACCATCGTAAGATACATTATACTCTCCAAAGGTAATATGTCTCATGGTTCGTAAAAGGCTAGGATTTATTTTACTTAACTCCTCCCAGTTGAACATTGGAATATGTGGTTTTTTAAATGAACCTTCACTTAAACTCCACATAATGTATTGACCAATCCAATCTCGAATATATGGAAATGCTGCAAATGCTGTTGCACACTCTAAGATACGAACCTTTCCATCTTTTCCATAAGCCACATCACATGCCCAATACTCTGCATTTGCAGATTTTGATACTTTTACAGCAAGGTCAAGAACATTTTTAGGAACATTCATATAGTCCATCTCTCCACCTTGGCTTGTGTTTGTTAACCATTCACCCTCAGGAGCTCTTCTCCAAAATGCACAGACTGGTTTGTGACCAATAAGCATTACACGAATATCTGCCTCCATTGGAACAAAATCTTGAAAATACATTGGGTGATATTTTTTATCTGCATACAACTCTTTTGCCTCTTTGTAAGAGTCTACTTTGTGTACAAAATATCCACCATAGTTAGATGGTCCATAAGATTTTTTAACAATTTTAGGGTACTCTGTTTTTTTCAAAAACTTATCTGCATTTTCTCTATTGTAGTAGATATATGTTTTTGGAATTGGTAAATCATATTTCCATGCAAAACGAGTTACATTCTCTTTTGATTTATTTGAAAATTGAGTATCTAATGATGGTATAAATCTTACTTTTGGTAAAGCACGTGAAATCTCTCTAAATGTTTCGTATGCTGTTGCAGGGATATTTCCAATTAATACATCAATTTTCTTATCTTTTACCTCTTTGATAAAGCGCTCTTTATCATTTTTCCAATGATATATTACTGTCTCTATCTTATTTGGCCAACCCTTAAAGTTTGAGTGGTCAAAAAATCTTAAGACATAGTCCATATATAAAAATCCTAATTTAGGTAGTTCACTATTTTTTAAAGCCATTTTGTTATTCCTCTTTTTATTTAAATTCTATTTTTTTGTTTTTTTATCTATTAAATCAACTATTAAATCAATTTTTTTCTTGTTGAAATCTAGCCCCATCTTCTCTTGTTCAGGGGTTGCAAATGCTGGGATTCCATTTACCTCTAGGACTACATACTCCTCTTTTTCTAAATCATAAATAATATCAACCCCTGCAATATCTGTACCACAAGCTTTTGCTGCATTGATTGCAACATTCATTACCTCATCATTGCACTCTCTCATAAATACAGAACCACCAGAGGTAATGTTTGTTCTCCAATCATTTCCTCCAGCTTTTCTTCCATAACATCCTACATATTTACCATCTACAATATCTACTCTAAAATCTGTATTGTCATAAGTAATAAACTTCTCTATGAAAACTTCACGAATGTTGCTATGGTTTAGTGTTGGAATAAGCATCTGAAGAGCCTCTTCATTGTCTATTTTACTTAGACCTGCACCACCCCAACCATTTGTTGGTTTAAATACCATTCCACCCCATTTATTAAATGTTTTATATAGATTCTCTTGTGCTTCATCACGATGAAAAAGTCTATAGTCTGCAGTATTTACTTTTGCATTTTTCAAAATAATTGAAGTTTGAAACTTATCTTCTGTAAGTTGAAAAGCATCATAAGAGTTAATCATTGGAATCATACGATTAAGTGCTTGATACATATACGTTTGATATACCGTCTGCTCTCCTGCATTGTATGAGAACATTAAATCTAATTTATTTAATTTTATTCCATTATGAATAATATTTGCATTTTTTGCTCTTGCATAACGTAGATTGATATCATCAATAACATCAATTTCACGCTCTTTTAATTTTTTTATAATCTTTTTTCCAATAGCATCTCCTCCTCCATTTTTATAGAGCCACATACCAATTGTTCGTTTTTTTGCCATATTTTAATTTCCTTATTTTAAAATTCTTTAAACTCTTGATGATGAAGAAGCATTTTAGTCATCAAGTTAATTCTCTGTTCAAAAGAGCTTTTTAAAGCACGTTCATGAATTGTATGGTCTCCATCTCCAAAGGGTCCAAATCCATCAAGAGTTGTAACCCCTTGTGATGCTACAATATTTGCATCACTAACTCCACCACGTTGCTCAGTTAAAAGTTTTTCTCCTGAAATTGCTTCAATCTCCTCTATGAGTCTATGTTGCTCCTCATTGGGCTCCATTACATCACGTTGAATAAGTCCAGATAGGGTTGATTTTGCACCCTCTACATAAGATGTATCTACAATCCTATCTAACTCTTTAAGCAGTCTATCTCGTTCTAAATTTTTTGTGTAACGTAGTTCCAAAAGTAGCTTAGCTGTTGGAGAGATAGTATTTGCTCCAATGCCTCCTTCAATTTTTCCTACATTCACGGTTGTACCAATTTCAAGATTGGTCAACTCTGTAAGTGCTATTAGTTTATGTGATGCTTCTAAGTTTGCATTTACTCCTGCCTCATAACGTACTCCTGCATGTGATGCTTTACCCTCAATCTCTATTGTAAATGTCCCTACACCCTTACGTCCTGTTACAACCTCTAAACTCTCTCCTGCAGCTTCAAATACAAAACAGTAGTCATAATCAGAAGCTAGTTTAGAAGTAAGTTTTTTACTATCATCAGAGCCTGTCTCTTCATCTGAAACTAGTAAAAAATCAATATTTTCTATTTTTCTGTTTTTTTCATACAGATTACTAAGAGCTTGAAGTGCAACCATGTTCCCACCTTTCATATCACAAACCCCTGGACCATAAACCCACTCTATATCTTCTGAATAGTTTTCAAATTTTCCCTTAGGAAATACAGTATCATTATGTCCTAAAAGTAGTATCTTCTTACCCTCTGTTTTAGGGCTAACATAGAGGTTGTGATTACCAATATTATCCCTCTTATAGCATATATTTTTAAATCCTAAATTTACAAGCCACTCTGTCATAATAGCTGAAATATTATCGACACCCTCTTTGTTTTTTGTATATGAGTTGATGTCAATAAGTCTCTTTAAATTGGCAAAAAAATCTATAACATATCCTTTAGTTAAGTTTAATTTATGTGTAAAAAAAATATTTGTGTATAAGTTGTGAAATTGTATAACATTAAAAATAAAAAAAGATGAAAAAATTAGAAAAAATTAATATTGTTTTTTAAGGAAAAATGTAAAATATAAGAGGGGAGAAATTTAGTAAATAGAGTAGACTAAAATAGTCTACTCTAGTTTTTATTTTGCTTTTTCTAGGTATTTGCCATCAACAGTATCAACAACAATTTTTTGACCCTCTAAGATAAAGAAAGGAACTTGTACTACAGCACCAGAATCTAATGTTGCAGGTTTTTTACCACCTTGAGAGTCGCCTTTAAAGTTTGGTGGAGTCTCTACTACTGTATATATCGCTGTTTGTGCAATCTCTACAGATATAGCTTTACCATTATGGAAAAGAATATCTGCTTCCATTCCATCAATCATAAAATCAAAAGTATCTTTTCCTACCTGCTCATGTGTTAAACCGATTTGGTCATAAGTGGTAGTATCCATAAACTGTAGCATCTCACCATCATCATAAAGATACTGCATAGTAGTCTGCTCTAAATCAGGTACTTCAAACTTATCCCCTGCATGTACAGTCTTCTCAATCACTTTTCCTGTTGATAGGTTTTTAATTTTACATCTTACAAATGCTGCACCTTTTCCTGGTTTTACATGTTGAAAATCTACTACTCTATAAGGGTTTCCATCTAACTCTAAACGTACACCTTTTTTTAGGTCACCCATTGAAATTGTTGCCATATATACGACTCCTAATTTTTTTCTGATATTATATCCTTTGATTAATATTACGTTGTTTAATGGTTTACTATTTACTGTTATGCTTATATTAAAATAAAAAGAAAGGTATTAAATGCAAAAAATATTTAAACTATTTATGCTTTTACTTGTTTTATCTTCTATCTCTTGGAGCCAAAATATTGATTCTTCTATTGTAAAAATATATACAGTTTCTAAATCAACTAACTATATGGAGCCATGGAACTCTTCTGTAAAACGTTCAAGTGGTTCTGGAAGTATTATTTCAGGTAATCAAATATTAACTAATGCTCATGTTATTGGAAACGAGACATTTATTGAGGTTAAAAAATATGGAGATACCAAACGTTATCAAGCAGAGGTTTTAGAGGTATCTCATGATAGCGATTTGGCTCTTTTAGAAGTTAAAGATAAAAAATTTTTTAAAGAAACAACCCCTTTAGAATTTGGAACACTTCCTAAAATGCAAGATAAGGTAACTGTTTATGGTTATCCTATGGGGGGGCATACTATTAGCATAAGTACAGGTATTGTCTCTCGTATTGAGCATCATCGTTATGCACATAGTGGACAGAGTTTTCTATCTATTCAGATAGATGCAGCAATTAATCCTGGTAACTCTGGAGGACCTACTATCTCTAATGGAAAAATTGTAGGGGTTGTTATGCAAGGTATAACACAATCTCAAAACATAGGATATATGGTGCCTGTTGATGTTATACAGCATTTCCTAAAAGATGTTAAAGATGGTAAATATGATGGATTTCCTAAGTTAGGTATTATGATTGATAATATTGAAAATCCAACTCTAAAAAAATATTATCATTTAGGAGAGGATGAGGGTGGTATCTTAGTTATTAATATTGTATATAACTCTATACTAAAAAAAAAAAAAAAAAAAGAGGATATTATTACAGCAATTGATGGACACAAGATAGAGGGTGATGGTACAGTTGAGTTTAGACCAAAGCAGTATACTCATTTTAAATATTTTATAGATATGCATCAATATGGAGATGAGGTATCCTTAGAGGTTTTAAGAAAAGGTAAAAAGATAGACTTAAATGTAACTCTACCAAAAATACCAAGTAAAGAGTCATCTAAATATGCAAAATTTGAGTATGATAAGATGCCAACATATTTTATGTTAGGTGGGTATGTATTCTCTCCATTGACTAAAAATCTTTTAGATGCTTCAATGCGTCCAATCTTACCTTTACGATATAAATCAAGTAAGTTCCCAACTAAAGATAAACAGGAGTTAGTTGTTCTCTTGAAAGTTTTGGCTGCTGAACATAGTAGAGGCGATTATGATATATCTCTTTGGCTTTTAGATAAAGTAAATGGGAAAAGTTTTAAAAACTTTAAAGAGTTTTATGGCTTGGTTATAAATACAAAAGATAAATATGTAGTTCTCGAAGATGAAGATGGCTCTAAAGTGGTTATTGATAAAGAGGAAGCATTAAGAGTTCAGAAAGATATATTGAAACGATATAGTATTAAATCAAATCGTTCTGATGATTTAGAGTAGGGAGGATTAGTAGAGGCTAGATGTTAAATCTAGCCTTTTACTTGTTAATGAAATCTATCTAACAAACTCAAATGGATTTTCTATTACATTTTTTCTATCTACAATGTAAGGAATAAGAGCAGTTTGTCTTGCTCTTTTAATTGCTACTGTTACTAACTCTTGGTGTCTTTTACAGTTACCAGTTAATCTTCTTGGCATAATTTTAAATCTTTCGCTCAATGAGAACTTTAATAGACTTAAATCTTTATAGTCAATATAATCAACTTTCATTTCACAATATTTACAATATCTTTTTTTAAACTTTCTTCTCTCTGCCATGGTTATCTCCTAAAATGGTATTTCGTCATCGTCAATGTCGATTTCTGGAACAGACGGTTGTTGTTGCTGTGGTGCTGAATAAGATGGTTGTGAAGAGGGTGCTTGTGGTTGTCCATAAGCACTTTGTTGAGGCTGTCTATAGCTATTAGCATAAGAATTTGATGGTTGTTGTTGACCACCATAATTATTCTGGCTTGGTTGATTGTCATTTCCATTTTTATGATATGGATTTTGACTATCTGCCTTAGTATCTAACATCTGCAGACTATCTACAGTAACAGCATGTTTACTTCTCTTGCTTCCATCTTGTGCAGTCCACTGTTGAAACACAAGTCGTCCATCTACTAAAACTTTGCTCCCCTTGCGAAGGTATTGGTTTGCTATCTCAGCAGTACGCCCAAAGAATGTTAAATCGATGAACATTATCTCTTCTTTCTGTTCTCCTGTTTGGCTCTTCCACTTTCGGTTTGTTGCAATTCCAACATTACCAATAGCAGAACCACTCTGAGAGTATCTAATCTCAACATCTCTTGTAAGGTGTCCTACCAATACTACTTTGTTATACATGGGGTTCTCCTAAGTTTTTACGCTTCTGTTGTTACAGGTGTTTCAGCTACTTCTTCTGTTGTTACAGGTGCTTCCTCTTTTGGAGTAGACTCAGCTACAAGTTTAGCAAATTGAGTTAGCTCTTTTTGTTTTGTGTATCTTACAGTCAAGTATTTGATTACTTCTTCATTGAACTTCAAGTACTTGAAGTTCAATGAAGAAGTAATCAAATACTTGACTGTAAGATACACAAAACAAAAAGAGCTA
>CAMZNQ010000139.1 GCA_947313765.1 uncultured Sulfurovum sp. | reverse complement strand
TTTGATTTACCTATAACCTCTCCTACATTTGGATAAGTTAATTGAGAAAAGATATAGCTATCAGGTGTAAAGCGTGATGGCAAAAGTTTAAGAGTGAAGTTAAAAAATCCAAAGCTTGTAGTATTTGGCAATAGAAAAGCTAAAGTTAGTAAACGAAGTTGGGGTGGGAGGTTTGTTTATAGGGAATATTAATATTAAATTTAGTTCTGAAATAAAATTCTGACTATGGTGTTCTATCGAACTTAGGTTAATATAAAAACCCAAACAACCAAAGAGGAATTTTATTTTCAAATCCTATTTCAATATCATCACTAACAACGAAACTGTTTTTAATATCTTTAATTTGATTAAAACTCTTATTTTTACCTCCAACCTCAATAATATAGTGATTATCTATTAAAAAATCTCCTATTTTTGAATAGTTAACATTATGCTTTAATGAAAGTTGGTTCACAAAAAAACTCTCTCGAATAGTTCCAATATCACTGTTAGAGCAATAAGCATAGTTTAGATTTGTATTGGAGAGATAGAGTTTTTCAGGCTTTACAAATATGCCATCTCCTTTACTAACAGACTTAATACTCTTAAGAACCTTTCCACGATTTAGGTAGTAGATATATTGATAGAGAGTATTGCGATTTATCTCCATTTTTTGTGCAAGTTTTGAAAGGTTTAGCTCGTAAGGTTTTGATTGGCAAATAAGGGTTACAAGCTGTTTTAACTTAATGGTAAACTTGGGTTCTATGTTGAAAATATAGGATAAGTCATGTTCAATAGTCGCATTAATAGTCTCATTTAATTTAACCAAAAAGTTATCTTTAGAACTTTCAAAATAGAAAGGGTAATAACCATAAGATAGATACTCTTCCCAATATTCAAACGGTTTAATTTCTGAACTTATCTCATAGGCTATTTCAGTATGTTGGGTGAAAATATTTTCAAGAGTATAAGCTTTAAATACTTTACCTGTTTTTAACTCTATAAACTCTCTAAAACTAAGACCTTGAACACGATAGAGCATAGCTCTTCTACTTAAATCTACTTTTGAATGTTCAAGTTTTATCGCATTACTTCCAGAAAAAATAACTTTTAATCTAAGCATATCATAGATGAGTTTTAAATGAAGTTCAAAGTTATCTATTTTATGAATCTCATCAATTACCAAAAGTTTACCACCTTTTTGTGCAAACTCTTGTGCCAACTCTAAAAGGTTAATATTGCTAAGAACTAAAAATTCAGCTGTAACATAAAGCTTCTCTCTTAGTGAAAGTGGAGACACTTTTAAGTATTGTAATAAAAAAGTTGTTTTCCCTACACCTCTGTCACCAATAATACCAATAAGCCTCTCATTAAAATCTACTTCATTAAAGAAATAGCGTCTATAGCTAATAGTTGTACTCTGTAAAAGTGATAAAAAATATTTTTGAAGTTGCTCCATTGTGGCTCTTTTGCTTATTAAGATAAGCATATTTTATCATTATTTACTTAATATATAAAGCAAATAGTTCTTACCCCTAGACCTTGTCACACGCTCAAACCAAACAGGCATAATATAAAATTTTAAATAACCATTTGGTTTAAAGCGAGATTTGACGTGTGACATGGTCACACCTACAAGCCAAAACAACCTAATATCATGCCAATCTTTGGCTGTCACTGCCACCGTTGAAATTGACCTTCCACGCTGTTTTATATAAATCCGTTTATAATTTGACATCATAAAGCTAAACATAAAAAGGTGTAGCTCGTGACTACACTACCCTACCGACCTTTAATAATCTCAACATGATGATAAAACGCTCCTCTAAATCCATTTAGATTTCTAACAAACGGCTCTCTTAAAACCTCATAGAGAACTTTTCCATCAACAGGGTTAGTGTGAATATCTACCTCTATTTTACTATCTTTATCTTGCAAAATAGATTTAAATTTACCATCTAAGTTATTGAGATAGACCACATCATCGGTAGAGAATATATTCTGTTTACTATCTAATGCTTTAAGATGTTCTAAAATGGCTATAAAATCTCTACTGTTTGGTAAAAGCTTATCTTCTGCTATGAGCAAATCTAAAACCTCTCCTATCTTTGGTTCTAAATATGCCTTTTTACGCTCATCAATAAAGATGCTCTTAAATCCACCTGTATAGCTCTGTTTTTGGTAGAGGTTTAAGATGTAACGGCTTTGGGTATAGTAGCCATTGAAGCTGTTGACTCTGTTTTGTTTTAGTAGTTTATGGTAGATGGCAAAATCATACCCGTACAGATTATTGAGCGTTGGAACAGTGGTTTTCAAGCTCTCTATCTGCTCTTTGTAGTTTTGGTAGTTGCTCTCTGTTGGGTTCAATCCAACCAATACAGCTCTAATGTCGCCAATGGTTGGGTAGCCTCTAACCAATTTTCCATCAATCTGTGAAGTTAATCGGTTTGATTTACCTATAACCTCTCCTACATTTGGATAAGTTAATTGAGAAAAGATATAGCTATCAGGTGTAAAGCGTGATGGCAAAAGTTTTAGAGCCAAAGAGGCTTTTGGAATATCCTCTTTTTTAATCTTGGTGGTATCTATAATCCGTTCGCTTATTTTTGGAAATCGTTTTAGACCATTAAGATATTTACGAATAGTCGGAACCGATGGCTTTAGCCTCGCCATGTTCGGGGCTAAAGCCTCCGACTCCAATAGCTTCACTAAAGCTAAATCATCTCCTTTGCCACTTAAATTCTCTAAAATATGCTCTATGGCTCGATACTCTTTCATCAAAGGTTTTAATGCTTTGGCTATGAAATCTGCATTAACCATCTGCTCTTTAGGCACCTCTGGACTTACCCCTGTGGCAATGTGTGGATTTACCATAAATGGCATATAGCTCATATATTTTAGTGCTAAAAAGTAGCTTGTAAGTTGTGGTGTTTTGGTGTATTTTCCTCTAACTTTGTATTGAGAGTAGTCAAGCTTTACCTTGGCAATGGGGGAGAGGGTAATCCCTCTATGTTTGTCAATGAGTGCTAACTCTTGTTTGGCTAATGCTAAAGCTTGTGGGTCAACATTGGCACTTTGGTTTCCAAGTAGCTCATTGAGAACCAAGACAAAAGCC
The DNA here is from genome assembly GCA_947313765.1 of uncultured Sulfurovum sp. Lineage (GTDB taxonomy): Bacteria > Campylobacterota > Campylobacteria > Campylobacterales > Sulfurovaceae > UBA1140. The sequence goes on along the minus strand of CAMZNQ010000139.1, from coordinate 266 downwards.
AATGCCTCTTTCTTTTCAGCTTTATACTCTTTTAACAAATTAACTTTAAGTCCATAGGCTAACTTTTTAAACTTACCATAAAGCACCTCTTGCTCCATTTGGGTAACAGACTGCTGTTTAAAGAGGTAGTTGGCTGTCAAGATGAAATCTAAGGAGATGTAGTTGGGTATCTGCTCTTTTCGGTTTTGGTCGTAGAGGTCGAAAAATGAGGGGGTGGTTTGGGATTTTTGCTCTTTTGGCTGTTGGCTTAAAAGTAGCGTTACAAT
>CAMZNQ010000138.1 GCA_947313765.1 uncultured Sulfurovum sp. | reverse complement strand
CTATTGAAAGCATTACTACTTTAGAGAATGGAACAGATTTCATTATAAAAGTAGAAGAGAAAAATATAGCCTTTATTATCCCTAAAGGTTCAATTACGATAGATGGAATCTCTTTAACTGTAAATGATGTCTATCGTAGTAGTTTCAGATTAACTATTATTCCTCACACTTTAAGAAATACACTTATCAAAGACTATACACTAGGTACAAAAGTCAATATAGAGACAGATCTGTTTGCACGATATATTGACCATATTTTAACCCATAGAGAGAGCAAAGCCTCTATGAGTTGGAGTGATATAGATAATATCACATTGGGATATTAGTTAGTTTTTAGCCATTTATCTTTTAATTGTCTATGAAAACTTTTTTCAACTCCATTTGACTCTCTTAATTTTAAAAGAACTCTATCTACACTCTCTTTTAACTTACTATTATCAGGGAATATGATTCCATATTGTTGAGGATTAAATTTAAATGGAAGAACTGTTAATACTTTCTTCTTCTCCTCTTTATTAATCTTATTTGCAAGATATACAAGTCTTGGACCATCATGAACTAAAGCTTCTGCTTTTCCATTTCTAATCAATTTAATTCCATCAGCTATTGTTTTTACTGGAATAATATTTGCACCAAGTTTCTCCATGTATCGTCTTGGAGCATCACTCTCTACAACTGCTACATACTTTCCTACTAAATCTTTTTCTGAACGAATTGAACCACCTATTGCCTGTGCTGTTAAAGCAGAAGTGACAATAGCTGTTAAGATACTTACTGCTAAGATTCCAACAATATGCCACATCAAATCAATAACTCTTGCAATACCTTTATTTGGTGGTGTCTCCCAAGTGATAAGCATAGTAATTCCCCACCAAAAAGAGTCTATAATCCCCTCTGAATATTTTTTTGAAAAAAGGTCAGACTCTTTATCTCTTTTATCTACAATCCAGCGTAGATGGATGGTTACCAATAAAAATAGAATAAACATTATTGTTGTCTCTAAATTCATCATCTTCTTAATCTCTTTTGCCATTAATTCTAAAACAGATGAAGAAGTTTTAGAGGCATCAACCATTACTTGAAGACCTAGTTCATACATAGAAGATGAGAAGTCTATCTCTTTTTCTCTAGTAGAGGTAATTGTTATAGCAGATATTCCAGTATCAATCTTTTTATTATTTGCACCATCAATAAGTGCAGAGGTTGAATCATAATATACCCACTCTGTATCTACTTTTAACTCAGATGCTATTTTAGTCCAAAGGTCTACAGAAAAGCCTATTGGCTTACGATTCTCTTCACTAATATTTTGGTCATACATAACCCACGGTTCAGAGGGTTTAATCCCAATTTTTAAAGTTTCACTCTGTGCATAGAGTGAAAATAGTAGCATAAAAGACAATATTATTTTCATAACTGTTTCCTATTATTAATTTAGAAAAAATTATACTTATTTATCATTCAAGATATGTCATAATAGTATCAAAAGGAAAAATATGAATAAAAAAATTACAATACTACTTACCTCTCTACTCATTTTTTTTAATGCTTGTGAAGATGCTGATATAAATAGTGAAAATAGTAGTTTAAAAAAATATGAAAAAAAGGAGCTAACTCCCATAAAAGAGGAGGATAAGAGCAATTCAACTAATGATTTATTAAAAAGTATGGGCTTTGATTTTAATGAAAAAAAAATATCAATAGATTTTAATAAAACAGATAATTTTTTTCATAAAATAGAGATAGAGATGCATGGAAAAGTAGAAAAGATAGAGAGAAAGATTAAAAATAGTGAAATTAACTTAACAAAAGATATAGGAATAGAGTTTACAAAAGATAAAATTGGAATTGATTTAAATAAAACTAGAAATATGTTACAAGGGATTAATAGTTTGATTAAAGATATTGTTTTAGATATTAACAATAGCATGAATTAATAATATTATTGTAAAATTCATAAAAAGATAGATAAGGATAAATATGAAAACTGTTGATATGAATTCACAAGAGTTTAAAGATGAGCTTGAAAAGACTTGGAAATTTATTAAAAAAGTAAATGTTAGTAGAGGTTGGGTACAAAATCCAAATGAGGATGTAAATGAGGGTGTTGCTATGGGTCTTGCTAGAAATAGACTTATGTATGGTAAACGATTCTGTCCTTGTTTTATGGTTATTGGAGAGACAAAAGAGGAGCAGAAGGTAGCAGATAATCGTATTTGTCCTTGTAAACCTGCTATTGAGAAAGAGATTCCAGAAGATGGGCTATGTCACTGTGGTATATTCTGTACTCCTGAGTATGTAGAGACTAAAAAAAAAAAGAACTAGCTGAAGAAGTTGCTCATACTCACTCAAGAGGTTTATCTAAAGATGAAGCTTTAACACTTTTAGAAAAAGAGCAACTAGATGGGGATGAATTAGAGTCATTGTTAGAGGCTAGAGAGTTAAAAATGGTAGATTTTACTCTTATTGATGTTCGAGAGATGATGGAGTACAAGATGAGTCATATTGTTGGAACAGATGCACTTGTACCTACATCTCGTTTTTATGCTGAAATTGAAAAATTTAATGATAAAAAAGATGAACCATTAATAGTATATTGTCTATCAGGTAGTCGAAGTTATCAGGTTCAACATGCTATGAAATCACTTGGTTTTAAACATGTTGGAAATCTTCAATATGGTACAATGAGTTTTTCAGGAGATACACAACAAGGATAATTTAGACTTTTTTGTAAAAATCTTTAAACCAAATTATAAATTCATTTACACCTTTGGAGATAGGTGTAGATGGTTTATAATTAAAATCATTCTTTAATCTTGAAGTATCGGCATAGGTAGACTCTACATCACCATCTTGCATCTCCATGAAGTTTTTCTTAGCAACTTTACCTATGGCTACCTCTATTTCAGCAATAAATTCCATGAGATTAACAGGTGCATTATTACCTATATTATATATTTTATATGGAGCAGAAGAGCTATTTGTTTTTGGATTAGTAGCATCCCAATTTAAATCACTTTTTGCAGGATTATCTATTACTTTAATAATACCATCCACAATATCATCTATATAGGTAAAATCTCTACTCATATTTCCATGGTTAAAAATATTAATAGCTTTATTATTTAAAATAGCATCACTAAATAGCATAGGAGCCATATCTGGTCTTCCCCATGGTCCATAAACTGTAAAAAATCTAAGTCCTGTTGTTGAAATATTATATAGATGGCTATATGTGTGAGCCATCATCTCATTTGACTTTTTAGTTGCAGCGTAAAGACTTATGGGATGGTCAGTATGGTCGGTAGTCCTAAAAGGTTGAGACTTATTAAGTCCATAAACACTTGAACTACTAGCATATGAGAGGTTTTTAACACCATGATTTCGACATCCCTCTAAAATATTCATAAATCCAACAACATTAGAGTCAATATAGGCATGAGGATTTTCTATGGAGTACCTAACACCTGCTTGAGCACCAAGATTACAAACAGCATCAAACTGCTCATCTTTAAAGAGTCTATCCATATTTTCTCTATCTGATAAATCCATCTTTACAAAAAAGAAATTTTTAAAAGAGGAGTTAACTTTTTGATTCTCTATAATAGATAATTTATCAATTCCCAATTGATTTAACCGTGCATACTTTAGATTTACATCATAATAGTCATTTATATTATCAAGACCAACAACTACGTCCCCTCTTTCAATTAACATTTTAGTTAAATGGTAACCAATAAACCCTGCTACACCTGTTACTAATATTTTCATTATCTACTCTTTTTTAAAAAATTATAACCCCTTTTTTCCAATAATAACTTTAATAGTTCTTAATACAATCATTAACTCTTTTTTTAAAGACCAGTTTTTAATATAAGCTCTATCATATTTTAATTTCTTTTTAGCATCATTTACATTACGCCCATAGGGGTAATATACTTGTGCTA
>CAMZNQ010000137.1 GCA_947313765.1 uncultured Sulfurovum sp. | reverse complement strand
ATGTTATAAGCTACTCCTGAACCACCACCTGCCATTGTAAATGATGCTCTTGATATTACTGGAAAACCAATCTCTTTAGCAAGAGTTAATGCCTCTTCAAGGTTGTAAGCATTTGCACTTTTTGGTAAATCCATACCAATTTTTATCATAGCTTCATTAAATAGGTGTCTATCTTCCCCTTTTTTAATGGCTTTAGGATTTGCTCCTAAAAACTCAACACCCTCAAGCATACCCTGCTCATTCATCTCCATTGCAACATTGAGTGCTGTCTGTCCACCCATAGTTGGTAAGATAGCATCAACCTTCTCTTTTTTAATGATTTTTGAGATTACCTCTGCTGTAATAGGTTCAACATAGGTTCTATCAGCAAACTCTGGGTCTGTCATAATGGTAGCAGGATTAGAGTTGATAAGAACAACTCTGTATCCAAGCTCTTTAAGTGTCTTAGCAGCTTGAGTTCCAGAATAGTCAAATTCACAAGCCTGTCCAATAACAATTGGCCCTGACCCAATAAGTAAAATAGTTTTAATGTCTGTGCGTTTTGGCATAAAAAAGTACCCCTATAATTAATTTGTGGATTATACTAGAAAGGTACTTATAATCAAGGTTAAGTAGCTAAATCATATTAATCTTTAAAAATAATTTTATTTGATTAAAATAGGGTTGTGTATATTTTTTAATCACTAAAAATTCAATTTCTTGATATAAATCAACCAAATTAACTTAAAAATAATATACAGTAGGGAGATTTAATAAAAAAGGAGATAAACGATGACATTTTCAAACTCAGCCGAGTTACTGTCTTTTCACTGGTTTGCCTACTCCATCTACTCTGCACTGATTATTTCAGTCATTGCATGGTTTGGGTATAACTTAACAAAAAAAGAGAAAGCTAAATCTATTGTACGAATACCATTCTACACATATATAGGTTTTCTAGTTGCTATGGGGGTAGGACATCACATCTTTGCCTACAATACAATTCCATGGGTATCTCAAGATATTACACGTCACAACATTACACCTGATGCAAGTTATAATTTTGAGATAGAGAATCATAAGTGGGTAAATATGCCTAAAAAAGTAACCGTTCAGTGTGGTCAAACTATTGAATTTGATGTTCATAGCCGTGATTTGGTTTATGGTTTTGGACTATTTAGACAAGATGGTTCAATGGCGATGCAGATGCAGGTTAACCCTGGTACTGATGTAAATGGTATCTTAGATTCAAATGATATTCTTTGGACATTTAACCATAATGGGGTATTTGATGTACTCTCAACAGAATACTCTGGACCTGATGCCTATGATGAGCATACAGGTAAAGACCTTATGGTTGTTAAAAAATGGCTAGAGGTCGTTGGATGTAAAGAAGATGGAGGTAAAAAATAATGAGTTTTGTAAATACATTAATTAATGGAACAAACTTTGACCACAAGAGTCTAAATGCTCTTCAAAAAGTAACACTTAGAGCCGTTATTGTGAGCTTCCTATTCTATGGATTGGTTGCACTAGAGGGTATGATTATGCGTATGGTTCAAGCCGATGCAACAGGTTTAATCCCTGAACAGTTCTTCCACCCTGACCACTACTTCTCAATTATGACCGTTCACCCTATTGTAGGTATCTTTGGGTCAACCTATCAGTTGGTATTTGCTGCATTTACATTTTTAGTACCATTTTTAACTAAAAAACCACTCTACAGTGTAAAGTTGGCTAACTGGACATGGGGACTTATTACAGCTGGTACAGCTCTAGCTTGGGTAGCTGCATTTGTTTGGGCTTATGCTCCACTCTATACACTATATTGGCCTCTACCTGCTGATACTACACAGTTCTCTGCAATTGGTGGAATTGTATTTATTATTGGTGTTGCTCTAATTATGCTTGGAACATTTGGGTTTATCTACAATATCTATGCAACTATCTTCCAAAAAGTTGGTGTTCATGCAAATAAGACAACAAAAGAGCTTTTAATATCTGGATTTGGTATTGATGGTATGTTAAACCTTTGGCATAAGCTTACAGGAAAACCACCATACTCAAAAGAACCAGCTCTTGCTCTTCCTGTTGTTGCCATTTTCCGTGGTACAGTAGATACCTTCCTTGATGCAATTGTAATATTGAGTGCAGGTGTGCTTGTTTTAGTCTATCTAATCTTTGATGCAAGTGGTAGCCCTCTTAATGTAGCCACTATTGATTCACTTCTATACAAAAACTACTTCTGGTGGGGACTTGACTTGGTTGCCGATGGATTAGTACTTATCTATGTTGCAGGTTCTTGGTATCTCTTAGCTACTTTGATTACTGGTCAAAAACTATTTATGGAGAATGTTGCAAGAGCTGCGTTGATGTTAGAGCTTTTGGTATCTTGGATGGTATGGTCTCACCACCTTCTAGCTGACCAAGGACAACCAGAGATGATGAAACTAATCTCAGGAGAGATGGTAACAGCATTTGAGCTTCTTAGACAAGGGTTGGCAGTATTCATTACCTTAGTTACTCTATGGAAAGCACGACCTCTTAAAATGACTATGGAGCTTAAGTATCTTCTTGGTGGTTTAGTTGGATTTGGGTTGGCCGTTCCAGCAGCAATTATTCAAGCCGATATGGGAATGAACAGAGTTCTTCACAATACTCAATGGATTATTGGAGCTCACGTTCACATTGCTCTTATTGTTGGATTATATATGACGCTATACTCTGCTGTATATGTACTATGGCCAATAGTAACAAACAATACAAAACTATACTCTAGTAAACTATCAAATGCTCACTACTGGCTACACCTAATTGGTGGTATTGGTATGGGTGCATTTATGGGTATGGCAGGATTAGATGGAATGCTTAGACGACACCTATATGTAGATGGTGAGTTCAATACATGGATGATTTTAGCAGCCGTTTGTGGAACAATGCTTCTAGTAGCATGGCTTCTATTCTTACTAAATGTTGTTATGTCCGTGGGAGTTAAAGGTCTCATTGGGATATTTTTACCTTCAGAAGATAAAACAGCATCTTTTGGAATCGAACCTGAAACGGTTGCAGATAACCATAAAGTTTAAGACAAAGTTTAAGACTATGTTGGGGTATTTTTTACCCCAACTACATATAAAGGAATAACTTGACACACCTAGAGCGAGTAGCAGAAGAGATAAGAACCATTGGTTTGTATGATTTAGTTTTGCAAGATGTGCATAAAATTGCAAAAAAAACAAGAGTAACTAAAGACGAAATCCTAGAAATCATGCAAGAAGAGCCTCAAATATTGGAGGATTATAAACAGATAAACATTGAGTACAATCTTAGTAATATTCATCTAAGAGATATTGACCTATCAAAAGTAGATGAACCCTGTAAAGCTAAAGCTAAAGAGGTAAATGAAAATCTAAAGCACCTAAGAGAGATAGAGAAATATACCCTAGATTTTGAACAGAGTTCAACACTTGTCATCATCTTCTCTATTGAGTTTTTTGTTCTCTTTTCGGTGCAATACTTCATTGTTCTCTTAGACCTTAAAGAGTGGCAGATACTCATCTACTCCATCTTTGCAACCTCCATCGCCGTAGCGTGGTGGTACGCTAAAAAAGAGCAGAAGAAGTATGAGGTTAACTCTAAAATATTTTATGAGAAATATGATACAACATTAGAGTTAATAGAACAATTAGAAGAGAGAGGTTGCATTAAAAAATCAGACCTAATCATAGAAGAGTGTGAAGAGCATGTCTAAACCAATTAAAATAAGCTATCTTTGGAACAGAGAGAATATAGATAAACTCTTTGAAGCCTCATATAAATATCAATTTAACAACTCAGGTAAAAGGTATTTTGGTTGGCTTTTAATTGCCTTAATGCAGTATGGGGTAGTTGTTGCACTTAAAAAAGATGCCTTTGCCATTTTACTCTTCTCTACAATTATGTTGGCTTATTGGTACTATGGTAAACAGTGGATTTCAAGAAGAAGAGCCACCAAATCGTTTGAACAATCAGACTTTAGAGACAAAAAGATAGAGATGCTCATAGATGAGAGTGGATTTACCATTCTATCCCCACAAAAAGAGAAGTGGCAATGGAGTGAAGTTCAAGAGGTCATAGAGTTAGGTGATGATATTATGCTCTACAACCACCCAAACTTTCACTACATACCTGCTAATGGCTTTGAGTCATTGGAGGAGAAGAGCCGTTTTAAATCATTAGTTAAAAAGTATGGGAGGTTAAGGTAGTGTTAGATTATATCTATATTGGATTTGTTAGCCTATTTGTTGTGGCACTTTTGGTTGTAGGGTTTGTGATGGATAAAGAGGATTTGGAGGATTGATGCCTGTTGGGCTTACCTATTATCATCCTAATCTAAAAAATGGTTATTAATTTCATTTGTATGTGTGACACGGTCACACCTACACTATAATTTTCTACCTAAATCATCTACAAAAACTTCCTAAATATAAAGCTGTTAGAGCTATTAATTATTTAGAATATCTATTGTCTTTTTTCATTATAAATAACTTAAATATACTCATTAATGATTGATACACTATTGGTAAACTAACTGTTAATATAAAGATAATATAATTTATTTATATAGATAAAAGGATTACCATGATTAGAAACTCATTGCTACTAATATTAACAGGGATACTCTCACTTTTTTTTACAGGTTGTGCAGAAAAAAGTCAACCTCTTGCATGTTTCAAAGGTAGTCCTTCATGTATTACACAACAACATATAAATACGCATCAAGAGACTCAATGTCTTAGCTGTAGAGCTATTTTATAGGTCTATAGACCTTTATGTTTTCTCTATTTTGAGAATCTCTTAGATATTGTGCATGAAGTTGGCTCATTACCCCTTTTTCACAATATAGAAGATAATTTTTATCTTGTGGAAGCTTTTTAAACTCCATTTTAAGTTTATGGAATGGGATATTTAAGGTTTCACAAGATGTCTCTATGGCTCTACTCTCTCCTCGAATGTCAATAACTACATAATCGCCTCCATCTAAATCTTCTACAATTTCAATTGGTGCATTGCTTGTAATATCATCAACAATCTCATCAACATATATGCTCTTCGCCTCTTCAACAGCTCTATCTAATACAGAGTAGTCAAATCGTTTAGCTTCACGCTCCATTCTCTTGAAAGAACCATGTGTAATTGGATTTTTAGAGATAACACCACAATACTCAGGCATATTTTCTGCAAAATGTTTTGTTCCTATTTCTGATGCAATATCAATAATTTCAGGTTTATTCATGGTGGCTAATGGACGAATAACAAGCATGTTTGTAGCTTGGTCTATAAGTGCTAGATTTCGTAGAGTTTGGCTAGATACTTGTGCAACGGATTCTCCTGTAACTAAAGCATCAATATCCATCTCTTTAGCTATCTTCTCTGATGCCATCAACATCAATCTCTTTAAAGTTACACCCATATATGTCTCTGGAGTTGAACGAAAAATTTCTGTCAATACATCATCAAAAGGAACAGAGATAATCTTGACACGATGTGATGCTCCAAATCTATTCCAAAGATAGAATGAAACCTGCTTTACCCCTATCTCATGGGCAACTCCACCAAGGTTAAAAAATATAAAGTGTGTTTTAATTCCTCTCTTCATTGTCATATATGAGGCAACTGTTGAGTCAAATCCTCCTGACATTAAAGATAATATATCTCCTTGTGTACCTATTGGATAACCACCTAATCCTCTATGTTTATGGTTAATGATATTTAGCTGATTATTTATAAGCTCTATTCGTATTGTTACTTCTGGATTATGAAGGTCAACACTTTTTGCATTTGAGTTAGCCAAAAGATACCCTCCAATTGTTCTCTCCATTTCAGAGGAGTTAAAAGAGTGTGTTCCTGTTCGTTTAGCTCTAACTACAAAGGTTTTCCCCTCTAATCTATCTGATACTACTCTACCTACCTCTAATTTTATATCATCTAAGGTCATCATATTGTCAAATTGTAAAGCCTCTAAAACCTGCTCTATTCCAGAGGTGTTTAGCAACCGTACTCTTACTCTATCTAAAACTTTAACTGAAGTAACAACCTCTATCTTATCTGAAAATTTTCTAACTCTTATATCTGTATCAATCTCTCCTAAAAGTTTAAGTAAGTTATTGTAGAGTTGTCCAACCATCTGACGCTTTGCAGATGAACCTTTAACCATTATCTCTGGAAAAAGTTTTAGAATAAATTTTTGAGTTTTCACATAAAAGCCTTATAAATTTTGGTGCAATTATATCTTTAATTCTCAAAAATATATAATTTTAGAAAAGGTATTTATTAACATCGCTTGTCTTCTAATATCTTTTCTCTCTTTTCCTATCTCTGTTGTTGTAATTATTGCTCTTCCAAAGATACGTTTTTTTCTATTTTTCAATCTTGAACCCCAATAGTTATGTAAAATAATAGGTTCTCCATTTTTCTCTCCTATGTATAGGGTAACATGCCCACCAACATATAGAAGTGTGCGAAAAGGTTTTGCTTTTTTTAAGATAATCTCTTTCTTCTTTTTAGCAGAGAGCCATCTAATTTTACTTACCCATTTACCATCATGACTCTGCTCTTTTGAATTTCTTCTTAAAAAGATACCAAAAGGTGCAAAAAAATCTTTTGTTAAACTTGAACAATCTCTTGCTTGTAATTTACCACCCCAACCATAAGGCTCTCCTACCAACTGTTTAGAGATAAGAGCTACATTAGATGGTGTAAAAGAGATTGGTTTCTTTGCAATTATCCACTTTTTTGCTTTTTTTACCAATTTAATTTCTGCATAACCTCTTTTGTTTTTAGAGGCGATAATATACTTTTTACTTTTTCTATCCATAGGAAAAATTGTTCCTAATTTAACAATAGTCTTGAACTTTTTATCTTTAATAAATAGGTTATCTTTAATTGTTACATAGTAGTTTCTATTCATGAATCTTTTTTTGAATCTATAATCTACAAATGCTATATCTGATACAGCTAACCAACCATAGGCGTAAGCACAACGTACATATACCCATTTTCTATCTTTTGAGTAGTGTGATACCAAAAGAGGAGTGTTTATGTTTACAGATGAGTTTTGGTTATAATCAAAAGGAAATCCCTCTCCTGTACGTTTTGGATTGTAGTAAAAGTCCTGTTTTGTTGGATAGGCTTTTAGATTTGAATGTCTTAACGTT
>CAMZNQ010000136.1 GCA_947313765.1 uncultured Sulfurovum sp. | reverse complement strand
GATGAAGATAAGTTAAAATTTGTTCTTGAATATAAGATTATTCCATTGCTTGAAGAGTATTATTATGGGGATGATAGGTTTAAAGAGATTGCTAAAATTTGTAGAATCTAAAAAACTGTAGGTGTGACAAAGTAGGTTCATAGGGAGGGGGATTTTTTTCCTTCCTCTACCCTACTTTTTAAGTGCGATAGTTACTCAACCATAGCCTCTAATTCTTCTTTAGATACTTTGTTGAAGTTTAAGTATTTGTAAATCTCATCTGTCATTTCAGGTTTGATTTTATCAGCAACAATCTCAAGGTACTCTGATGCAGTTGGTAACTTACCTTTAAGTGCAACAACTGCTGCAAGTTCAGCAGAACCAAGATATACTTGTGAATCTTTACCAAGTCTGTTGTCAAAGTTTCTTGTACTTGTACTAAATACCCATGCACCTTGTCCAACAGATGCTTGGTTACCCATACAGAGTGAACATCCTGGAATCTCTGTTCTCGCTCCTGCCATACCAAATACAGAGTAGTAACCCTCTTCTTGAAGTGTCTTCTCATCCATTTTAGTTGGAGGACAAATCCATAGTTTATTGGCAACAGCACCCTCACCTCTTAGAATCTCTGCATGCGCTCTAAAGAGACCAATATTTGTCATACAAGAACCAACAAATACCTCATCAATATCTGTTCTAAGTCCTGCCTCATGAATTTCACTCAATGTTTTTACATCATCTGGGTCATTTGGACAAGCTAAGATTGGCTCTTTAATCTCATTCATATCAATCTCAATAACAGCAGCATACTCTGCATCAGCATCAGCTTCCATAAGCACTGGATTTGCTATCCATTCTCTCATTTTGTCTGCTCGTCTTTGAAGTGTTGAAGCATCTTGATAACCTTGGTTAATAAGCTCTTCAATTAGAACAATATTTGACTCTAGATACTCAATGATTGGCTCTTTATTTAGCTTAACAGTACATGCAGCAGCAGAACGTTCAGCCGAAGCATCACTTAGCTCAAATGCTTGTTCACATTTAAGATTTTCTAAACCTTCAATCTCAAGAACTCTACCAGAGAAGATATTTTTCTTTCCTGCTTTAGCCACTGTTAAAAGACCATCTTTGATTGCTTGGTGAGGAATGGCATTTACCATATCTCTAAGAGTAATACCTGCTTGCATCTCCCCTTTAAATCTAACAAGAACAGACTCTGGCATAGTAAGAGGCATACTTCCTGTAACACCTGCAAAGGCAACAAGACCTGAACCAGCAGGGAATGAGATACCAATTGGGAATCTTGTGTGTGAATCTCCACCTGTTCCAACAGTATCTGGAAGACATAATCTGTTTAACCATGAGTGGATAACACCATCACCTGGTCTAAGAATAAACCCTTTTCTCTCTGTCCAAAATTTTGGAAGTGTGTGTTGAAGTTCAATATCGGCAGGTTTTGGATAGGCTGCTGTGTGACAGAATGTTTGAAGAACCATATCTGCACCAAAACTTAACGCTGCTAACTCTTTAATCTCATCTCTTGTCATTGGTCCTGTTGTATCTTGAGAACCAACAGTAGCACAAACTGGTTCACAATATACACCTGGCTTAACACCCTCCATACCAGAAGCTTTACCAATCATCTTTTGAGCAAGAGTAAACCCTTTACCATTATCTGCTGGTAAATCAGGAGTCATAAATATGTTACCTGCATCCATACCAAGAGCTTCTCTGGCTTTAACCGTTAAACCTTTACCAATGATTAGTGGAATACGCCCACCTGCTCTCATCTCATCTGGAAGTGTGTTTGGCTCAATTTTAAATTCAGAAACAACTTCACCATTTTTTTCAATAACACCATCAAAAGGTTTAAGTGTAATTACATCTCCTGTTTCAAGTTTTCCAACTGGTGCTTGAATAGGAATACAACCTGAATCTTCTGCTGTGTTAAAGAAGATAGGAGCAATAATATCTCCAATAACAACCCCACCTGTTCTCTTACCTGGAATTCCTGGAATATCATGACCCATGTGCCATTGAACAGAGTTAATTCCCGATTTTCTACTTGAACCAGTACCAACAACATCTCCAACATATGCTAAAGGGTTACCTTTTGATTTAAGCTCTTTCATTGTATCTAATGGATTTTCCATTCTGTTAACTAGGAATGAGTTCGCATGAAGAGGAATATCTGCTCTTGTAAATGCTTCACTAGCTGGAGAGAGGTCATCTGTATTTGTCTCTCCTGGGATTTTATAGACCGTTAAAGTAATCTCTTTTGCCATCTCTGGTTTGTTGTAGAACCACTCAGCATTTGCCCAAGATTCAACTACCTCTTTTGCTGTCTCATTTCCTGCATCCATAAGTGCTTTAACATCATTAAATGCATCATAAACAAGAATAGTGTTTTTAAGTTGCTCACCTGCTACAGAGGCTACCTCTGGATTGCTAAGAGCATTTACAAGTGGTTGAACGTTAAATCCACCTAGCATAGAACCTAAGATTTCACACGCTTTTGTTTTATCAATAGTTTCACAAGATGCTTTACCCTCTAAAATGTCATTTAAAAAGGCTGCTTTTACATAAGCTGCATCATCAACACCTGCTGGTACATGTTGAGTAAAAAGTTCCATTGCATAATCAGCATCTTCCAATGGAGAGGCTTTTAATAATTCTACTAAATCAGCTACCTGCTCTGCTGTTAGGGCTAAAGGTGGTACTCCAAGTTCTGCTCTACTTTGAGTATGTTGTCTATAATCTTCTAGTAATGACATCTATGTCTCCTATTCTTTAAAATATTTAGTTATTCTATAGTAATAGTAATTACAATGATACTTTAAGTACCACTATTTGAAAATAGCTTACTTTTGGTGTGTAGTTAGGTTACGATAGAATTATGATAAAATAAGACTCAATATTATAGAATAGAGATAAATATGGCAAAAAAAAAGAAAAAACAGAGCATAAAAATAAACAATAAAGTGCGAGAGATTATGGATGGAGAACCTTTTGATGAGGGGATTAAAAATCTAAGTGAAGACGTACTTGTAGAACTTACCATGATTTTGGACTTAAAAGTTACAATGTTAGTGAGAAAAGAGATGATTCGTGCATTGCGTCAAGCATGGTCAGAGGGAGATACAAAATTTAGATTAAATGTTGTTAACTACTTAGACCAAATGAATGTAAAGAGTAAGAGAGTAGTTGAGAGAGATAAAGTCTCGTATATAATATCACTCTTAGAGAACTATCCACATACAAAAGATGAGGAACATCAAGTTCTTTCTGCTTTTGTAGATATTAAATTTAATAAGATAACAGAGAATAAAATCTTAAATAGATTAAACTATATACGACAACAAGAGCGTATGAATTTTTGGGAAAAAAGAGTTGATGTAGAGTTTAATAGTCTATCTGAAATGGAATTTTACTACTCCTATGAGTTTGAAATGAGTGAAGAGACATTTTACAAATCACTATTAACTACTACAAGAAGTATAGAGAGTAATCTTTTAGTAGAGAAAGAAGAGCATTACATAGAAGAGAGTTTAGAAAATCTAAAGAAGTCTGCAATCTACTATAAAGAGGTAGAGATAAAGAGCTTTTTAGAGCGTATTAAAAATGAGCATAAATATCTCTCTGAAGAAGAGGGAATCAAGCTTATTCGCTCTATGCCTCCAGAAGACTCTTTTTGTCAAATAGAGATTCCATTAGATGTAATTAAAGAGATTATTTTACTTATTGATTCTCAATGCAGAGTGACATTACAAGGAAATACTATTGTTGTGGCAAAAGATAAAGCTTACTCTCTGTATGGGAAGATGTTACCATATACAATAGTAGCATCTTATGGTAGACCTTTAATTTACAATCACATATGGAGGGAGGAGACTCTTCCCTTAGAAGATGATTTAATAAAAATAAAACGTGAGACTAGAGAATATTTTGAACAAACAATTAGAGATATAGAAGATGAACTCTACTCTTTATCTAAAGGATTAGAGATAGAAGATGAATTGATTCATAAATACGTTTTACAGTTTATAGAGCCACAGGTAAGCTCATCAATGAATTTAAAAATAAAAGAGAAGATTAAACGTCGCATTGTTTATCATTTTATGGAGTATATACGTCCTTTAAAAGAGAAAAATAGAAAAGAGGAGTTATTAGCTAAAACAATACGAGATTTTAAGAATCTTTTTTCTTTGGCTAGATTACTTAAACGTGAAATATTCTTCCATGTTGGGCCTACCAACTCGGGAAAAACCTATGAGGCTCTAAAAGATTTAGAAAAAGCAGATTCAGGGTACTATCTTGCCCCATTACGACTCTTGGCACTAGAGGGGTATGAAAATTTAAAATCTAAAGATGTTGCAGTATCTCTAATCACAGGTGAAGAGGAGATAATTGATGAAGA
>CAMZNQ010000135.1 GCA_947313765.1 uncultured Sulfurovum sp. | reverse complement strand
CAATCAAGTTCAAAAATTGAACTAAAAGCTTTCTTGGAAGAACATTTTGACTCCACTTTTGAAAAAAGATAGAGCCAAAATGTTTAGATATATTAGAGTAATATAAGGTTTTTAGAGTAGCTTAACGGCTATTCTATAAAGCTTTAAAGAGCTAAAAAATTAAATTTAAAGGACTGAAAATGACAAAAATAAATGAGTTATATGAAAAAATGACAAAAACAAATGAGCTATATGAAATTCTATCACTCTCAAATAGAGAAAACATTGATGGGTATTTGCCATTAATTATAGAACTTGCAGGAAAGATAAATATGCAAAGAATAGTTGCTGATATTATAGTATATGATATTTTAAACTATAAGTTGTCAAATAATGAAGCAGAAGGGTATACTGAAATATCTCTCTCAGACATACCTAAAGTTTTAGATATGTTTATTGCTAACAAAATTGTATACCTAGAATATATTGGCAATCCATATGAAACAGGGTATGAATTTCTTCATTCACTAACAGACAAAGTGGATAAAGAAACAAAAATATGGTTAGAGCCAATTGGGTAGAACCATATTTTGGAAGTGGTTGTTGATAATAAATATATAAAATGTAAACAATAATATAAAGGAGAAATAATGAAAAAGATTTTAAACTTAACTCAACATAATTCTACTGTTGAACAAAAAGAGGCAGGAATAATTGACATGTCAGAGGAACTAAGAACCAAAATAGTTCCATTGTTAAATTTCTATAAACTTCCATCTGAAGAAGACATAGAGTATAGAGTAGTATCTATACAGAAGGAGCTATATGCTAATTATGGATTAGATTATAACAATCCAGAACATACAGATGACATCTTTAAAAAGAAGAGCAAATTAGACGGGTTTATGATAGGTGGAGCATTATTCCTTATGACCCCACTAGCTGATGCTATTAGCTATATGGGAAATGTATATTATGCATTTACAAAAAGAGTATCTATTGAGGAAACTCAAGATGATGGCACTGTAATAAAGAAAAGTGTATTTAAATTTGAGGGCTTAGTTCCTCATATTTAAATCTTACTTACCATAGTATCCTATTTCTTTTTCCCATATCATTTGTGCTTCATGTTTTTCTAAATCACTCATTCCTGCTACATTAAAGATAAATGGATTATATCTCCATTCTCCATCAATCTTTTCAATTGCTTCAACATATTTTAGCTTCTTTATTGCTCTACCAATTACTTGCCTTTGTGTTCCAAGCTTTTTAGCCAACTCTGTTTGTTTAAAAGGCTTTAATGTTCCATCTTTTTTCATATAATCCCAAAGCTCAAGCCAAACTTTATTTGCCGTTGGATAATTAGCCAACTCCATTAAAACTTCTTTCATATCTTTTTTGTACATTGTACACCATCCTTTTTTAGATTGCTTCTTTATATAGCCATTTTCAAATGTAGATAATACTTCTCCTGTTTTACTATCTATTTTTTGAATAGTTTGCGAGAAAAAAACCCTTTCTTTTTCACTTAATCTTTCTTTAAACTCATCTTTGTTATAATTCACTATAACCTCCATAATAGTGGAATTTACTACATCCACTATTATACAAAAAAGAAACTTCAAAATTGCTTAATGAAACTTCAAATTATACATAAAAAATGCAACTTCTGTTTATCCAAATGTATAATCGAAAGTTGCATTTCAATTCATACTCAAAGTACCTACACATCGATGTTTGAATACTAATCTCAAAAACACGCTATTATATATAAAGAAAAAAAAGATCAAATTTGATTCTATTAATCAACTAGCCAAAGCGAGATAACTTAAAAATAGTTAA
>CAMZNQ010000134.1 GCA_947313765.1 uncultured Sulfurovum sp. | reverse complement strand
TGCTCTAGTTCAGAGTAGGTATCTTTTGTGAAAGTAATGGTGTCTAAAGAGCTAGGGTTTTCAAAGTCTGAGATGTCAAAGAGTTCTATCTTAACCCCTTTTCTTCGCCCCTCACTGTCTGTATCTTGACCAATTCCTAAGAGTTTGTCATCGCCTATTGGATGTAAATAGGCAGAGTATCCATTGACATGCAGTTCACCCACTTTTTTAGGAGCTTTTGGGTTGGAGAGGTCAATGGTGTAGAGTGGGTCAGTGGTTTTAAAGGTAACCAAATAGGCTCTCTCTCCCATAAATCTAACGGCTTTAATGCTCTCTCCCTCTTTTCCTAAACCTGAAAGAAGTCCCTCTACTTCGAGTAGACTGTTCTTCTCTTTTAGCGTATAGAGGCTATTTTTTGTACCATTTGCACCCCATGAAAAGCCTTCTGTTGTCGCAATGCGTAAGATGTTATTATGTTCTGAAAGTGAAAACTGATTGAGTGCTGTTCCATAGACTGAACCTATCGCTTTGTAACTCAAACTTTCATCAAAACCAAATTTGTAAATCTGTGAACGGCTTTTGTAGTTGTTGAAGTCGTAATAATAAGGGTACTCATTCGAGACCAAATAGAGTGCATTTGAAGAGGCATACTCTACACTTGAATTACCTATGTATGAGGTTGTTTTTAGGTATTTCCCCTCATTAATGCTAAACTTAGAAATGCTTGTTATGGTAGTTGATTGTTTTTTCTTTGCAGAAGCATAGAGTTGGCTAGGTTGAACCAAATCGTGTTTATTTAGCTCTGTACCCTCTATTTGAGGCAGTGCTTTGACAACCACTACAATGGGCTTGTCATAGTTGTAACGGAAATAACGGTTATTTTCATATTGAATGCCGTAACAATCGACATACTTGTTAGGTTCATAGGGTTGTGAGGTCTCATCGCTTGATGTCTCATTAGATGTGTCTACCGTTTCATTTGTACTTGTACTATTTCCACCTGTTGAACCTCTAATATACTCTTTACATATTGGTTCTACCTCTGTAAGATACTCTTTGGGATAGCTAACGTTATAAGTTGGGTTAAAAGTAGAGATAAGATAGAGGTTATTGCCAATGACTCGTGAATTTTTTAGAGAACTATCTAAACTATATTTAGAGACTTTTTTAATATTTGTAATATCAGATACATCAAAAATTTCTACAAGGCTTTGGGGAGAATCATACGAGATACTCTCTGATAGTTGAGATACATCTTTAGGTCTATCATAGGGGCTAATGGTTGAAAGGACTACCAATCTCTCATTAACTAAATAAAATGAGTCTATGTTACGGTTCTCTTCAAACTTAATGGTCTCTAAAACCTCTTTTTCTTGATTGGCTAATTTTTCAAAAGAGCTAATGTTGATGTGGTTTCTAAAGCTATTGGAAGATTTACCAACATAGAAAACATATTTATTGTTATGTTTTAAAATATCGCCTTCATCCACACTTGATTCTTGTAGATTGGTACTGCTTGTATTTTGAACACCTGCATCTCCACTAGCATCTGTGGGAGCAGAGGTTAATTCAAAATCATTTGTACGCATAGGCAGACCACCTATCCACGGTTCAATTCCACAGTAGGGACGTTGATAGAGGGTTGCCAGCGCTTTAATGTACGCGTGCATCTCCTCTTTGGTGGCAAAATTATGAAGTTTAGAAGCCTCTTTTGTGAGTGAAATATTGGTATCTTTATCTACCTTTACCCAAATACC
>CAMZNQ010000133.1 GCA_947313765.1 uncultured Sulfurovum sp. | reverse complement strand
ATGTGGTATAATTGTAACAATAAAAAATAGGATACCCTTATGAAACTTACTAAACTCTATATCCATAACTATAAAAGCTTTTATGATACGACTATTGAATTAGATAAGATGAATATTGTTGTTGGAGAGAACAATAGTGGTAAGAGTAATTTGATTGATGTTTTGGAGTTTATTGATATTGCTATGAGTAAAGATATTGAGAGGGCAATTAGCGATAAAGGTGGCTATAATAAAATTAAAAATTATAGTGCCGTTGGGGAAGAGAAGGTTATTGTTAGGGCGACTTTTGATAAAAATGTAATAATCTCATTTTCCTTTGTAGAGAGATATTCAATTGTATCATTTTATAGAAAAAAATCATATATTACTTGTGTTAAAAACTATTTTAATAATAAAGAGTTAACTAGAAAAAAGATTTTTATATGTTTAGGAGAAAATAAGGAGAGGCTTCTTAAACTACCATTATTAAGAATTAGTTACCGTTATCAACTCTCAACCTATTACTTTAACACTCAAACGATAAGAGATAAATCAAATCAAGATAGCAGATATTCAGAACTTTTAAAAGATGGTTCAAATTTAGGAAAAGTTCTTTATGAGATTAAAGAGAGAGATGAAAATAGGTTTGAAATTATCTCAAACTCTTTAATAACAACAGTAAATGAGATAGATGGAATAGAGGTTTATAAAGTTGCTGGTAATTATGTTATTGGATTTAAAGAGCGAGGAGAAGAGCCGATACCCATTCATACTGTTTCAGATGGTACAATTAATTTCTTAGCCACCATGACAGCATTAAATCAAAATACAAATAGCTCTCTTTTAGTATTTTAAGAGGTTGAAAGGCATCTACACTCTAAAGTGGTTAATTATCTTTTAGATAGTTTCAGAAGTAGTGAAAAACAGATACTCATTACAACCCACTCAACAGAGAGGCTTAAGTATGCAAACTTAGATGAGGTTATCTTTATCTATCGTGATAGTGATGGAGATACACAAACCATTAGAGCAGATAAAGTTCCAAACCTAAAAGAGAAGATGGAATATATGAAGTATGAGCGAAGTATGACGCTTGATGAGATGCTTGATGAAGATATGGTATGGGATTTTGAGTAATGAGAACTTCTAAACGAAAAAATCATAAATTAGTTAAAAATAATAGTGACAAGATTTTATTGATTGTTGAAAACAGTGAAAAGGAATTTTTTCAAAAATATTTTAACCAATTCCTAGAAGATAAATATGCTATAAAAGTAGTTGCAAAATCTTCAGGTTCAGGCAATAAATGCGATATTACAAATTTTAATAAAATTTCAAGAAAGATAGAAGCATTCCTAAAAATAGATAATTATAGAGCTGTTTTTATTATGATAGATTTAGATAGTAAATGTTTCCAAAGTGATAGAAATCATAACTGTTTGGTTGAACTGAAAAATGAGTATCTACCTAAATATAAAATAGATAAAATTGTAAAAGAACGATTTTATCTTTTTGTAGTATGTAATGAGATAGAGAGTTGGTTTTTAACGATAGATGAGAATAAAAAGCATACAAATAACCCAAATGAAGACCATAAAAAAGAGATGAAGAAGCTTTTAAATGTAAATAGTGAAAAGCAGATTGTTGAAAATATCTTATCTAAATTATCAAAAGGTACTTTAGCATTAGACCCCTCAAAAAATAAATCCCTACAACACTTCATCAAAAAACTTCAACAATTCAATGTTTCATAATACCTACAAACTAACCATAAAAGGCACAGTCCAAGGGGTTGGCTTTCGTCCTTTCATCTACACTTTAGCCAAGCGTTATCTCTTAAGTGGAACAGTTAGCAATGGGAGTTTTGGGGTAGAGATTTTTGTGAATACCGATAGTTTGACTCTGAAACAGTTTCTTACAGCCATTGAGTTTGAGCTTCCTCTTTTGGCTTCTATTGAGAGTTTAGAGTATGAAGAGGTTGAATATCAAGAGTTTCATGATTTTAAAATCATAGAGACAGAGCGTAAGGGAGAGGTAGAGGTTAATATTCCTCCTGATGTAAGCATCTGTAAAGCGTGTGAAGAGGAGCTTTTTGACCC
>CAMZNQ010000132.1 GCA_947313765.1 uncultured Sulfurovum sp. | reverse complement strand
GTTGAAAAAGCTAAAGAAGAAGAGAAACAAGAAGTTCAAAAAGTTCAAGGATTATTATCTACAAAAAATAGTTTAGAAGATAATCTAACATCTCATATATCTAATGAAAAAGAGTTACTAAAAGAGAAAAAAGAGCTTGAAGCTAAAATAGCAACTATGTTAACAATCGCTAAAGATGCAACGACCAAAGCAGAAGCACAAGAGCAAGAGAAGAGTAAAAAATTAGAAGCATTAGAAAAAGAGAAACAAGCCCTTGAAGCTAAAATTGAAGATTTATCAAAAGTTTCAGATGAGTTAAAAGCTAAAGATGAAAACCTCTCAAAATTAGCTGAAGAGAAACAAGCCCTTGAAGCTAAAATTGTTGACTTAGCCAAAGTTGAAGAGGAGTTAAAAGCTAAAGATGAAAACCTATCTAAATTAGCAGAAGAGAAACAAGCCCTTGAAGCTAAAATTGAAGATTTAGCCAAAGTTGAAGAAGAGTTAAAAGCTAAAGATGAAAAAGAACTTCAACAGATTCAAGGATTACTCTCTCTTAAAGATGGTCTAGAAAATAATTTGACATCTCACATAACACATGAAAAAGAGTTAGAGAGTGAAAATAAGTTATTAAATCAAAAAATAGCTGAAATGTTAAAAATTAAAGAAGAAGAGGATGCAAAAAAATTAGCAGAAGAGAAAAAGATTGCTTTAGAGAAACAGAAAAAAGAGGATAAAATTGCAATTAAACAACTTAATGATATTTTTGCATTGACTAATGTTGAGTTTAAATTCAATAGTATGGATTTAACTGATAACAGTAAAAAACTGTTAGATAAAGCTGGAGATGAGATTAAAAAG
This sequence comes from uncultured Sulfurovum sp., assembly GCA_947313765.1. Taxonomy (GTDB): domain Bacteria; phylum Campylobacterota; class Campylobacteria; order Campylobacterales; family Sulfurovaceae; genus UBA1140. The sequence continues at coordinate 3,716 of CAMZNQ010000132.1, read as the reverse complement.
CATACTCAATTTACCTATAAAATCAAAGGTTATACTGATGACCGTGGACGCGAAGAGTATAATTTAAAATTGAGTGGGCAACGTGCAGAGAAAGTTAGAGAGTATCTTATTTCACAAGGTGTTGATGCAAACTTATTGACATCAGAAGGTTTTGGAGAAGCTAATCCAATTGCCTCAAATAATACAAAAGAGGGACGTAAAAAGAACCGTCGTGTTGTATTTGAAATAATAAAATAGCAATTATCAAATCCTAGCCTAAATCCACCTCATTTATGAGGTGGAGTACCAATAAAATATACTCCTATATGATAAAATCATTAAAATTCATTATCATTAATTAACCATCTATTTTAAATAAGAGTATTTTTCTCCTATTTTTATTTAAAATAGAGACTATTTAAGATAACTTTGTTATTATCAGAAAAATTAACCTAAGGAAAAATTAGTATGTTTAAAATTAATATAGACAAAGAGTGTGGATGTTTTAGAAAAAGTGCCTATGAAAATGGTATGAGTTTCGATAGTAAAGATGACGCACTTATTCAAGCACAATCAATGGTAAATCATATGAATACAAAGTTTTGTGGAAAACATGAGTTTGCTCTAACAGAGAATGGACAAGAGTTCAATATTATTATGGGACAACCTCAACAAGAGTCTCATTCAGGCTGTTGTGGTGGTGGACACTGCTCTTAATCTCTTCTACTCTTTATCCAAAATAAGCTTATATTTATAGTTTTAATAAGAGAAATTATAAGATATGGCGTAGGGTGTAGACACCGTCTACACCAAATAAAATTTAACTCAATCATAATCTTTTCTTTTTTTCTAAATAATCATAAATTTGAGTAAGATTTCGTGGAGATTAGCTTAGATACTTATATAGATATAGTACCCCTTACTTATCATTAAAAAGAATGCAAGAAAGATGCTTAACCATACCATTCCCATAACACCAAAAAAGTAGATGAGTATTGGAGCGAATATTACATTTAGCCCTGCTGTTATAAACAGAATCTTATTTAAAAACTTTGTAGCTTTAATGGTTACAAGCATGTTTGTAAATTGACTTCCATATAGATATATGGCTAGAGATATGGAGAAGACTTGTAGTATCTCAACATTTAAAGGGTTAACCTCTTTACCTGTAATAATCCCTAAAATAGATTCTGAAAAATATCCAACCAAAAGAGCTACAGGAAGCATAATGGCAAAGATTACAATAGACAATTTTTTATTCTTAGAGATAAAATCATCATTTGATTTTTGATATACAGATACCAAATATGGATATACAGCTCGTGTAAGAGGGTCAAGTAGACTCCCTACAGCATGGATAATCTTTATGGAAACAGCATAGTAACCAATTACAAGAGGTGTTGCAAATAGACCTAACATGATAATATTTGCAGTTGTATAGAACTCTACAGCAAACTTAGAGGTAAATATGTACCAACCATCTTTTAGATAGAAGATGAGTCTCTCCCATGGTTGAAATGATAACTCAATGTTGAATCTTTTAATTGCTAGATATAGGGCAGTAATTCCAATAGCAATTGTTGTTATGCTATTTAGAAGAAGTAATAGATATAGGTCTGATTCCTCTTTTACAAAGATGAAGATTGAGAGTAAAAATATGAGTTTAGCAAATCCATTAAGATACATAATATACCTCATCTTCTCTACTCCTTGAAAAAACCAAAGAGGAAAGATGATATGCCCCAACAAAGCACCAGAAGCGATAAAGATTAAATCTTGATATAGATATAGTTTATCAATAAAAAAGCTTAATAGTATTATAGTTATTAGATATATTAAGGCTATGATGACTTTAATGGTCAAGACAGACGAGAATATCTCATTAAGTCTCTCTTGGTTTTTACTGTTTAAAGAGATGTGGTATGTAGCAGATAGTTCAAAACCATAATCACTCATCTGAACACCATACATAATAATAGCTAAGATAAAACTATAGATTCCAAATCCATCTATGCCTAAAATGTGAATCAGATAGGGGATTAAAAAGAGAGGAATGAGATAGTTTATGAACTGTAAAATAAAAAGAGAGATAAAGTTATCTGAAACTCTTTTTAGGGTTGTTTGATTTTTAATCTGTTTCACATCAATACCAACTCTAACCAATATTTAAACATCAACAATATATATGCGAACATAAATATATATGTCCAAAACTTTATATGCCTATTTGTTATATATCCTATTGAGATAATTATTATGGGCATAGTAACAGCTACATATCGTTGTGCAAAAACACCAAAAATAGAACCAAAAAAGAAAAAACTCATAAATACAATGGCATATCCTGCTACAATACGCTTCTCTTCATTATCAAAATCTCCAAATATACTAATTACCAAAGCTATCATAAACCAAACCATAGAGTAAGCGATAGAGCTTCCTGCTGATATATCTCCATATCCTGCATGTCTATCTCCTATGGCTGTTAAGATTAAATCCAATCCATACTTCATAAAAAGAGCCATGCCTAAAGCAATTGCTAGAGATATGAGGTAATATTTTCTTGGCTCTACCCTACTGTTTGTATAGTATAAGATAAAATATACACCAATAAATATGGGCATTGAGGCGTGAATGAAAAATGCAATTAAAAGAATCAATGCTTGAATATGTTTGTTGCGTATATCATAGGCAAAAAGAACTAATCCAAATGCAAGTGTAATCCTAACCTGTTCAATAAATAGATTTACAGACATAGGATTTAGTAATAGAAGCATCACTACATACCACTCAACTCTTCTAAAAAAGAATGAACCATACAATACCATTGCAATAAAAGAGATGACATATAGAGATAGACGGTAATCTTCAAATGTTACCCCTAAAATGTAGAGAATTCCTTTCCATACAGGTTCATCCATAAGAAACTTAATTCCTGATAATTCTGCCTCTTTTCCACCCTCTTGAATATATGTAATACGAAATATGTAGTTAGCTGTATCGGCAAACTCTCTTCCAAGAATATCTACCCAAGGAATAAGAAAAACATATATCCCTGCATAGATAAAAGCCAATATCCAATAGTTATTATACTCTCTGTTTTGCATCATTTAATAACCAAAAAACCTTCAAAGTTCATATATTTTTGAACACTTAAGATGTCTACAAAACCTGCTCGTTTTAACATATCTATATTCCCCTCTGTCGAGAATGGTTCAAGTACACCTTTTAGGCTTCTTGCTTTGGAGATAATCTCTTTAGCATCATAACCTTGGTCAAGTTTGTACTCCATATATAGATTTGAGATAATATCTTGAAAACGTGCATCATTTGCTCTAACTTTCTCATATAATATAAATGCTCCACCCCAATTTAGAGACTCATATATTTTGTCTATGAGTTGCTGTCTCAATTTTGGATGGATAAATTGAATGGTGTAGTAAGAGACAATTAAATCTGCTCTATCTAGTGTTGCTGTTGTCATATCATCACAGATAAATGATAGATTTGGTAGTTTATATAGCTCATTTGCTTTATTTACCATATCTTTCTCTATCTCTAAGCCTATAAACTTAGCATCTCTAAAAGAGTGATGTTTTGCTAGTTTGTGGGTTAATGTTCCTGCTGATGAACCTAACTCATAACATATTGAATCATTTTTTACAAAGTAGTCACTAAGTTTAGTAATTAGTTCATGCCCCTCTTCATATAGAGGTACAGATTTTCGCACATGCTCT
>CAMZNQ010000131.1 GCA_947313765.1 uncultured Sulfurovum sp. | reverse complement strand
GCAACAATTGCTGCTACACTTGGCTTCTCTCTTTTGATTGTATAGTCATAATCTAGCATTCTTTGGATAGCTGTTTTGTTGTTATTCCAAAAAATCGCTTGTGTATCTTTAGTATATAATCTTTCCATTCTCTTCTCCCTACTTCTCTAGTGCCATACGCACGATGTCTGTTACGTGTGTCTCTGGTCCATAAACTTCGATGTAAAGACCCATTCTATCGGCTGCTTCTTTAATATCTTTAAGACCTTTTTCATAGTTTGGTCCACCACGTCTTACATAGATTTTTGTATCTACGGCTTTAAGCTTATCTTGGTAGTTTTCAAATGCTTGAATAATTCCTGTAAATGTCTTAGCAACATCGGTAAAGTTAGCAATCGCCCCACCAATAATAAGAACTTTTCCACGCCCTTGTGCATCTGGCTCACGTGTCATAAGGTCAAAAAGTGTTTCAGCGTAAAATTTAGTCTCACCTGTTGTTGGTCCACCAGAGTACTCACCATAGTTTGCAAGGTCATCAATCCCTGCCATGTCAGCAATGGTATCAGCGTAAACAACTGAAGCTCCACCACCTGCAACCATTGTCCATATTCTAGCTTCTGGTTTAAGAAGTGTCAACTTAAGAGATGCACCTGTTTTAGAGTCAGCTAACTCAACTGCTTCCTCTTCTGGAGATTTATTTTCCATTCCAAATGCTGTTGGGTACTCAACAGAACCCCACTCATTTACCATCATAAATCCAGCTGTATCATCAAGTTTTGCAACCATATCAAGAAGTTCAACTTTATTACCTTGAAGTACAAATGGGTTAATCTCTAGGTATGCGAAGTTTAACTCGCGGTAAGCTTTAAAGAAACCAATACAGAACTCTGCAAAGTTTGCTTTGTCTGCTTCTGCTACATCAGCAGGAACATTTGCTCTAATTGCTTGGGCTATCTCCTCTTCAGTTGCTGTAATTGGGAATGCTACTTCAGTAACTTTTTCGTCCCAACCCTCTTCAACTTCCATTCCACCTTCAGCAGACATATAGATAACATCATCATCTCCTACACAAGTAGCACTTACATAGTACTCCTCTTCTTGTGTGTGTGGCATAAATGGCTCAACAAGGAAATGAGATAATGTATCAACACTTGGCTCTCCTGTTGGAGTATCTCCATCAAATGAGAAATAAACCTCTTGTTTCTCACTAGACTTCTCATCAATCCAACTTGATGCTTTTTCAAGAGTTACATCACCTGGTTTTTGGTCTCTAAATAGAACCAATCCATTTTTACCTCTTTTTCCAAAAAGCATATCTGGTTTTGCTACTAAAGTTTTCTCATTTAACCATGTTTTTTCTTTAGCAATATCTTTTAATTCTGCTCCACTTTGAATTAAAACTGTTTCATATGAATAAGTAAAATCTGGAAAGTACTTATCCCAATGTCGAGCTAAAATTGACTTTGCGTCATATTCTCTAATCGCTTTTTGAGCCATTGAGTTCTCCTTGTTTAAAATGTGTTGATGCTAGTTTACCATTAGCTAGTTTCATTTTATCTAGTTGTTACTTATTGTCTTTATAACTTTAGTTTGGTTGTGTATTTTAGGAACATTAGGTTCTTTACACCTCTCTATGCCATAATATTTTAACTGATATTGTACTTTTTGGTTTTTAACCGTGTAACAATTCTGCCCTACCTCTTTGAGTTCTAACACTTGCCAATATGGCTTATAGAATTTATATGCAAAATGTTTTGATTTATCATCAAGTATATAGAAAAAAATCTTATGAAAAATAATAACCATAGCACTTATTAGAAGAGAGGTAAATAGTATCTTAAATCCTATTCGATAGGAGGTTTGAAATTGTGGTAGACGAAGATATAGACTCTTATGGTAGCTTAATATCATTAGAACAACAGATACAATAACATAAGGGGCAAAATCGGTCATGTGAACCTGTTGACGTAATGATAGAAGTATTGAACTTATGAATGATGTAAATGAGATGTACCACAAAATATCTTTCTCTTCTCTAATACAAATACGATATATTGCATAAAAAAAATAGAAAAAGACAAATGGAGAGAATAGAACAATATATAGTCCAAATAGTTCAAGAAACTCTCCAACTGGTTTACCACCTATATCTAGTTTATTAAAATAGAGTAGAGTAATGATACCTAAAGTAGTTGAGGCTATCAATAGAACTTTATCTTTTTTTACTATGGAGAAGATTGTTAAAGATATAAAAAATATAATAGAGGCATCATGAACAATTAGGAGTAGTATCATAGTTATTATCTCTCCTATTATCACTCTCTTTTCATAGAAGATTAGAAATGTTAGAACTAGAGTTATTACTATAACAGCAATATTAATCAATATGGTAGCTGTAATAATCCCAGGTAGGAGCATAAAAACTACTGTTGCCATATGACTATCTTCTATATTTTTAAAATATTGTCTACTCATTTTACAAAATAGAAAGATATTTAAAAACCCAAAGAGAAGGAATGGGAGGCGAAACTCTAAGTTACCATGTATAACTCCATTAAAAATATGAGATAGATAATATACTAAATCTCTACTCTCTCCATAATATATGGTTGCTTCATATGAACCGATAGGTAGTGTAACTGCTAAATAGAATAGTGCTACTATATACAGAAGAGTAGAGCTATAGAAATATATACGACTCATATCTATTTTATAGTTTTAAAAAATTATTTAACATCTCATGACCATACTCACTCATAATTGATTCTGGATGAAATTGAACTCCATATATATCTTTTCCCTCTATCTCCAATGACATAATCTCATGGTCATCTTTGGAGTAGGATGTGGGAATAATGTGGTTTGGCAGATTATCTCTATTGACTGTTAATGAGTGGTATCTTGTTGCTCTAAACTCTTTTGGTAGTTCACTAAATATCTCTGTCTCTTTTGCTACTTCTATTTGTGAAGTTTTTCCATGCATCATGTTTTTAGCACGAATAACCTCTCCACCAAAAGCTTGTGCAATGCTTTGATGTCCTAAGCAGATACCAAATATTGGTGTTGTCTCTGAAAACTCTTTTATTACCTCTAATGTTACTCCTGCTTCATTTGGAGTAGCAGGGCCGGGGGAGATTATGATTTTTTCGGGATTTAACTCTTTTATCTCTTCTACAGTTAATTCATCATTTCTAATCACTTTTAAATCTGCTCCAAGCTCTAAACAGTACTGTACTACGTTATAGGTAAAGCTATCATAATTATCTATCATCAATATCATATTTTATTCTCCTCTATTATATTAATAGAGAAAGTATAGCAAATTAGAACTTGTTTAGTTTTAAAACATATTGGAGATATTAACTCTATATTTAATATATTTTAAGAAAAATCATAAATAAAACTTATAAAATATATTAACAAAGGATATTTTTATTAAGGAGAAAATTATGAAAAATATAAAATTGGCTATTGCTTTTATGGCTCTATTTATCTTTACAGCCTGTTTAGATGATGAGGTAAAAAAAGAGAAGCTAACAGAAGTAAAAAAAGATAAATATGGCATTCCATGGGAGATAGATTTAGAGAGTGCATTTAGCAAAGCAAAAAGAGAGAATAGAGAAGTTATAGTTATGGCTGTGTCAAAGGGTTGTAGTTGGTGTAGAAAGATGAAGAGTGGAACACTATCTAATCCAAAAGTAGCCAAAAGGCTTCAAAAATATATCTTAGTTCAAGCTGACCGAGAGACTCCAGAGGAGAGAAAACAGCTACCACCATTTAAACATGTTCCTGTTCTATTTTTTATGACTTCTAACAAAGAGTTGATAGATAATATGAGAGGATACTATCTACCAGAAGATTTTTTAGATTATCTAAATGAGATAGAGGAGTAACTCTTTTTCATAAGCGATACAAATCTCATTTATATTGATTTTTTTTTATATAATCTTTCACTTTTTTACTAACCTCTTTCATAACATGTGCCTTTTTAAATATCTCATCTTTTAAAGAGACAACCGATTGACAATCTTGCTTGGCAAAACGTACAAACATAGTAGCTTTAAGCACATCGCCTTTTTGTAGTTTGACACTATAGCTAACAGTTTTAGAAGCTTTAGCCTCTAAATTGTTAGCCTCTCCACTATAAGCAGTTGCAGGAATAATAACTTTTTTACCCTCTTTATCTTTAAATCTATACTCAAAAAAAACCTTTTTATCCTCATTTGGCTCTTTTTTATAATTTTTCCAAATCTCTTTACCATCTCTTAAAACTTTAACTTCCAAATATTTAACTCTAGCAGGTTGAATAATAAGTGGATGCCCCATTTTATTTGTTAACTTTATCTCTATAGTATTCGCAGTAGTAGAGATATTAATATCCAATCCTTTAGCCCTAAACTCTTTATCATAAATACCCAAAAATTTATGACTAGCATGTCGTCCTCTAGCTCTCTTATCCATCTTCTCTGCTCCACCACTAACCTCTGGCATGTGGCACTCTATACACTTAATGCTGTCTTGTTGCTCTCCCATTCCTCTAAAAATAGTAACATTATTATCATTGAGCTTATGAGAGTGACACCCCATGCAGACTTTTTTACCATAAACAGGGTTTTTACTTGATGAGTGTTTATCACTATCATCAGGATTATCTAGTAGTCCATAAAGAGTCGGTTTATAATTTTCGGCTTGTCGTGCTTTAATATTGATATTTTTTTTATGGGCTTTTTTCACATAAGCGATGGTGTGACAAAAAAAACAAGAGATGGCATCTGTATGAGTTTTATTACTTTTATCGGGTCGTGCATCACCATTTATAAGTGCTTCTATATTATCTGCCATTGGCGTATGACAAGTAGCACAATCATATTTTTTGGTACTAACTTTATCGGCAATGGCTCTATGCAGTTCATCATTAAAATACCCTTTTACATGAGCAGATTCTTGGTACTCTTCATAAATTTTTTCATGACACTCACTACAAGAGTGATTATCCATATATTTATCTTGAGCTTGAAGAGATGAAGAAAAGAGTAAAATTAATAGTAAAGTAAATTGAATTGAGAGTTGTTTCATAAATGTACTCCTAAAGGTTATTAACTATTAAGGAAGCCTATCTGATGGAAAGAAGAGGTATCCGAAAAGAAGGTAAGCTTCATTAATAGTTATATAGCATGAGCAAAAAACCCATGCTATATAAAGTTAAACATTAAGCACCAGGAATATGCTGTCTATGCTCAACAGAGTATGTAAATGTAGGAGTTGTTAAGTTTTCAATATATTTAATAAACTTACCAGTTTCAGACTCATAGATACCAATTCTACCTGTTGTCCACTCACTTATCATTGTCCATTTACCATGGTTAGCAGGTTCTGCATGAAGAAGTCTTGGTTGAACAGGTTTTTTAACTACTGCACCCAATTTATCTGGAATTGGAACAATCTTCTCTTTTCCAAATACTTTTTCAGCAACTTTAATAGTCTCATGTTGTGTTGCATCCCACTCTTGAAGAACTTTTTTAGTTTTAGCATCAATAAGTTGACCTTTTTTCTTACCAACTTTAATGATTCTATCTGTCTCTAATGTCTCTTTATTGATTAGATGTACTTCATTATAGAACTCTGGTTTAGCAAGTACTGTATCAGACCAAATCCAAGGTGTATGCTCTGCTGTACCTACAAATAGTCCACCACCTGATGTTTTAACTTTTTTAACAATTTTCCAGCTTGGAGACTCCCAAATAACAACTGAACCAAAGTTCATGGAGTTTGTTGCATTTAACTGTTTACCCATTTTTTTGTTGAACCAAGATGAACCTTGCCCTGGGTGTGGCTTAGATTTCTTACCTGTATGTACTTTTGCTGCTAATGCTTTTGTTTTAAAGTCAACAATTCCCATAAGGTCACTTCCTTGAGAAGCAATCATAAAGTATCTACCAAAATCCTCACCTTTGTTCTCATTTAAGAAACAGTCATGAAGAACTTTACCAATATTTGGAATATCTCCTACAATTGGAAAATCTGGTTTAGAGTAGTCAATAATATATGTATGTCCTGCATCTTTTAGAGCCATTGCAAAGTATGGTCCATAAGGAGTATCTGCAATACCAGCTACACGGCTAGGTCCAATCTGTCCATCAGGGTCAATAACACGACTTGTATCATAAACTTTTAGAGGCTCTAGTGTCTTTGCATCACAAAGAACTGCACCACCTGGATTGTAGTTACCTGCTAAGATATATTTACCATCAGGGCTAACTGCCAATCCTCTTGACTCTTGTCCTACTTGAACAGATGCAAGTGCTGGTTGTCCTGGTGCTGCAATGTCAAACATAGTCAATTTACCTGAACGAGAGATTGAATATGCATATCTAGGATTCTTTTTATTTGTAACAGTTACATGAACTGCAAATCCAGCTTTATGTCGGCTAAGAACTTTTCCTGTTGTTGAGTCGATAAAATCAACTAAAGAGGCATCTCTCTCTGTTGCAAATGTAATATCTTTTACATTTTTAACCTCAGCACCTTTGTAGGTCATAGAACCATCTTTAGCTACAGGATACTTTTTAGCCAATGCATCAATATCTGCTAATTTTGTCCAAGTTCCTTTAACCTCTTTAAAATCAAGTGTCAACTCAACAGTATTTTTCCAGTCTATCAACCAATCAACCATACCTGTGGCATCATCTTTTGAAAATGAGCTACTCCATGCTGGCATTGCTGTATTTTCAATACCATTTAAAATTCTTTCAGCTAAAAATTCTCTACTTTTCTTTTTAAGAGCTTTTGGTCTAAGGTCAGAACCAACACCACCTTGGTGGATAGGACCGTGACACCCTTGACACTCTTTCTCATATTTTTTTGCAAAATCCATTGTTGATGTTCCTGCAAATGAGAAAGAGATAGTTAATGCTGTCATTGTTGCAATCCTTACAAACTTATTTTTATTCATAACTGTTCCTTTTCTAAAGTTAATTTAGTTAAACTTATCAGTCTGTTTTTTTCAGACAACACTTCTTGATGGGGGCTACGCCAAGCCCCTATCTATTTTCTATTTTTGTTCCTCTTCCAATCTCTTCTTTTCAGATTTATAAATCCAAAACATTGGTAATATAATTACCGTATGCAAAAAGATAGTTAGGGTTAATGGGCCTTGATTAAGCATTGCAAAAAAACTTGGTACAACATCTGTAATTGGTGAAAACATTTCATCTCCTTTATATTGAATTTTGGAGGTCAACACATCGGTCAACCCCTACAAGGCGATATTACGCCTCTGCCTTTTGGGCATTTTTACCAATGGTAAGTAAATCCCACACCAAGTAGATAAATCCTACGAATGTAACAACACCCATAATGGCTCTCCAAAGTTGAGCTTGAACATACCAAGGTAGGTTTTGTGCTGTAAAGAATGCATTCCATGTTCCACCAAGTTCTGCTCTCTCAATAAGAACCTGCTCATATCCTGCTATTGTTAAAGCTACAGTCATACCAAGAACACCAAAAGTAATAAGGAATATTCCCATCTTCGATTTAAAGGTTGCTTTCATTCTCTCTATGCCATAGGCTCTTTGAAGTCCATAGTACATCATACCAATAAGAATTGTTGCATACGCACCAAAAAATGCTAAGTGACCATGAGCTGCTGTAAACTGTGTACCGTGTGTATAGATATTTACTTGTGGTAATGTATGGAAGAATCCCCATATACCAGCACCCAAGAAGTTACCAAATGCATTAGTTACAAGCCAAGCCATAGCAGGACCATTTGCAATAACAGTTCCCTCTTTACCTTGACCTTTTGCAATACCTTGCTCTTTACCCCAATCGTAGAGTACATGAACAAACATCGCAATTAGTGGCACTGGCTCTAACGCTGAGAATAACGCTCCAATCTCCCACCAATATTCAGGTGTTCCAATCCAGAAGTAGTGGTGACCCATTCCAAGAATACCAGAACCAAAGAGCATAAGCACCTCAATCCATAACCACATCTCAACAATTTCTCTTTTTGCACCAATAATCTTAATAAGTGCATAAGCTGCTAGAGTTCCTACAAATACTTCCCATGTAGCTTCAACCCAAAGGTGTATTACCCACCACCACCAAAATTGATCCATTGAGATATTGTCTGTATAGAACATACCTGCTAAGTAGAGACCTGCAAGAGCTAAAAGATTGGCAACCATAACAGTCATAATACCTGTTCTTTCACCCTTCATGTAGGTAGCAAAAACATTAAAGTAGAAGATGAGAACTACAACTACAATTCCAATATCTGCCCATCTTGGAGCTTCAATATACTCTCTACCCTCATTAATAAGCCATAGAGTTGTCTCTGTTCCAGCACCAATTTGAACAAAGATATAGACTAGAACAACTACCGTAACAGCTGCTGTCAATACCCAAAAACCAAGTTTTCCTAATTTTACTCCAACGGTTTCAATGCCTGTCTCATCTGTTAACATCATGTATGTTGAACCAATCATTGCATATAACATCCATACAACTAAAGCGTTAATATGTACCATTCTAGCAACTGAAAAGTCAAAAAGTTCAAACAAGAATCCAGGAACTAAAAATTGAATAGCAGCAATAAGACCCATAAGAAGTTGAGCACCAAAGAGTATAATTGCAACTCTAAAATACATCATTCCTAGTTTTTGACCCTCATTTGTCAAATTATTTGTTTTTATACTAGTGAGCATTTGTTGAACCCTCCTCTTTACCAAAGTTTCTAGGGAAACCATTTGTGTCAATAGAACTCATATGTTTTAAGAATGCTACTAACCCTTTTGCTTCATCTGCTGTAATATTTAGATTTGGCATCATTCTTGCATGAGTAGGATACTTAGATGGATTTATCAAAAATTCAGCCATCGCTTCCTCTTTTGTGCTTTTACCTGTCATCGCCATCATTGGTCCTGTTTTACTCCATGCTGGGTCTAACCACGCTTTTGTCAAGTCAGGAGCATAGTAAGCACCATTTCCTAAAAGCGTATGACAATTCATACAGTTTTTTGCTTGTGATGTAAGTTTACCAAGATGTAGTAAATCTGCTGCCTCTTTTTCGCTCCACTCTTTTCCAAAAAATGGCTCTTTTTCTCCAATTACTGGAACCTCATGTCCTCTTTTTGTACTCATTTTATAATCAATGTGATAGTTGATTACAGTTGGTGCGGGAACTCTTTTAGTTACCCCATTTTTTAAATCTGCATCTGTACCCATAGATATTTGACCTAGTGTGTCAAATGTTAACCAAATGAGTAAAATAGATGCGAAACCTGTTACCCAAGCAGCTGACCGTCGCCAAAAGGGAATACTTGTCCAAACGGATAAGTTTTTATCTGCCATCTCTCCTCCTTAATCTTTTTTTTCTACTACAATACTCTCTTCATATCTCTTCTCTGAATCCTCTATCAATCTAAAGTATAGATGAGGTATAAACAGATAAGCTACCATCGTTACTATCAATGCTTTAGTTGTAAAGGGTTCACTCTGAATCATAATAGAGAGGTCATATAAGCAGTAAGTTTGTAATGCCCAAAACAGATATCCAAAATTAATCCACTTTTTAGAGAAGAAGCCCATCTTAGCCAAGGTTACAGTTCCTGCATAAGCAACACCAAAGACTAAAACAAGAGTAGAGACAATAAAGATAGGTAAAAACATCTCTGGTGCAATATCTGGTCGAACAATAAGCTCTTCTATCATTTGGAATCCTTTTGATTATCTATTTTTATTAAAAGCATATTGTATTATTACTAGTTGTTGAAGATAATTTATTGATATACATCAAAATTTAGTAAAATCATTTAACTAAACATCTAGCCGTATGAAAAACTCTACCATAATTAACAGAAGAGAATACATCTCCATCTAAAATCCACTCTCTAGCTATGTTTACATCAACAGATTGTGCAACTTTTCGTGTTGCTCTGCTCTCACAGATAATGGTTTTTCCCTCTCTAAATGCACTCTTTACACTATCCATTCTATCTGTTGTAATTTTATAGTGCATACCAATGGTCAATGCTAGAAAGAGAGTTACATAGCTTAAACCTTTTTTCACAGCACCTTTACTAAAAAAGGGTCGTGTTGTGACAAAAAGAGTAATAGATAAGATAAAAAAACCAATAACAAGATAACCTGCCTCTAACTCTAAAAACTTTTCCATAATTCATCTCCAATTTTTTTAAAGATAGTAACACAATGAAGCCTACTTAATATTGACATATATCAACAATATCTACTAAAAAATCATCTATAATTTAAAAAAATAAGAGAGAGAACAGTGAAAAAATATCTATTCCCTACAATGGCTATTGCTCTTACATTTATGGCAATAATGGCTTTTCAACAAGCAAAACCCACATCTAAAGCACCAATTTACAAAGAGATTCAAAAATACTCCCCCTACTACATAGATAAACGATTTGGTGGACTACAAATTATGAGTAGAGATGATGAAAAATTCAAAGAGAAACCAACAAATATGGAGGTTTTTCATAGATTAGAGTTTTTAGAAAAAGAGTGGGGTAAAAAACATCTAAAGTTGGCAAATAGCAAAGTTATAGTTTTAGATAATAATCAAACAGAGATATCTTCAATTCCACTATCAACTTCTAAAGATATGGAGTTTATACATAGCTTTTATGGAATATAGTCATGAACTCAACAGTTATGATATTAATCTTTACAGTAGTAATGTTAATGTTTATGGGATTTCCTGCCATGAAGATAGTAGAATGGATAGAGAGTAAAAGAGAACTCTCTAGTAAAATCAAAAATAGGCTAACTATTCTATTTACAATCTTATTATCGTTTGGAGTTGCTCTTTTTTTAGAGTTTTTTTAATAAATCATCTCTACTCAACTCTTTTTTTATTCTAAATAATATTTGATATTGCTCAATAATAAATTAGAGTTTTTCTATTGTACTATACAGATGATGAAAAATGCAAAAACTATTCTTGTTACAGGTGCAAGTTCAGGAATGGGTATTATAATTTAGGGTATTTTAAATAAAACTCTCTGATAGGCTTTTCCTATTTACATTGCTGTAACTCTTTTGTAATGATATTATTTTAAGATTCGCTCATGAAAAACTATAAATCTATCTTTATATCAGATGTGCATTTAGGCACAAAACATTCACAAGCAGACAAACTTTTAGAATTTATTAAAGAGCATGAAGCAGAGAATTTTTATTTGGTGGGTGACATCATTGATGGTTGGGCTATTAAGCAGAAGTTCCGTTGGAGACAGTCTCACTCGGATGTGATTCAAAAAATTCTACGGTCAGCTAGAAAAGGGACAAATGTCTATTATGTGACAGGAAACCATGATGAGTTTTTACGCTCATTTTTACCTCTCTTAATGGGAGATAACCTCCACATTCTTAATGATGTCGATTACCATTCAATTAATGGCAAAAAATATTTTGTCACCCATGGGGATATATTTGACTCCATGACCATTACTAAAAAATGGCTCACTATTTTTGGTGACATGGGTTATGAATTTTTACTGAACCTCAACCCTCTCATTAATTTTGTACGCAGAATTTTTGGTATTAAACGCTATTGGTCTCTCTCTGCTCAACTCAAAGATAACTTACGAAACTCTTTGGACTTTATTAAAGATTATGAAAATATCGCTACACAATATGTTAAACAGTCCGATTATGATGGGGTAATTAGTGGGCATATCCATAAAGCAGACATTAAAACCATAGAGGGAATTGAGTACATGAATACAGGGGATTGGGTGGAGTCTTGTACCGCTTTGGTTGAAAATTTTGATGGAAGTTGGGAGATTGTGCGTGTGTTATAACTTTGTAACCTCTCTATCTTAAAATCCTACATGAAAAAATTTTTACATAAAAACTACTATTTAATCGTTGCTATTTTTATCTTTACAGCTGTCTTAAGTACGAAGATAGATTTTTATAAAGCTGTTATTTTACTGTTAGAGTTTATTGTCATACTCGAAGTGGTGAAGATGGTGTCTGACTTTATCGAAAAGCAAAAAGTTAGATTGCGTTTTGTTATTGACATGTTTATTGTTTTTCTCATTCGAGATGTGGTC
>CAMZNQ010000130.1 GCA_947313765.1 uncultured Sulfurovum sp. | reverse complement strand
CCTATTCCGTGCATGGTAAAACTTTAACTCTTAAGCTTCCTAAGGGAAAAAAGAAGAAAAAATATTCACCTAAAGGTAAGTCAAAAAAGATAAAGAGAGACTCTCCTACTGTTATTATTGATGCAGGTCATGGTGGTTATGATATTGGTGCATCTCATGGAAAGATTATTGAGAAGAAGATTACTCTATCATTAGCAATAAAGCTAGAAAAAGAGCTTACACATAGAGGATATAAGATATATATGACTAGAAAGAGAGATAAACATCTATATCTACATGAAAGAACAGATTATGCCAATAAAAAAAATGGAAAGATATTTATCTCACTACATCTAAATGCAGCACCAAAAAGAAAACATAGAAGTTATATCTATAAAGGTATAGAGATTTTCTATATGAGAGGTAAAAGCAAGAGTCAACGATATGCTCATAGAAAAATATATACAGGAAGTTGGAAAAAGAGAAAATCTTATCTTTTAGCAAAATATATTAAAAACAGTATGTTAAAATCAGTTAGAAAAAAATATATTGTTTTAGATAAGGGTGTTAAGCAGAATAATTTTTGGGTTCTTCGTGGAACAAAAATGCCTTCAATACTTATTGAGAATGGCTATCTTAGTGATAGATATGAGGGGAGACGTTTAACTACAAACTCTTATCAAAATCTTTTAGTTAAGGGGATAGCTGATGGTGTAGATAGATATTTTAATAGGAAGTAAAAAACAACTATGTTAAAATGTCAGAATTAATAGAACAAGGATATGGTATTGTTAAAAACAACAAATATAGTACAGAGATATGGGAAAAGAGTACTTTTTGATAAAATAAGCATCACATTAGATGGAGGTAAGCGTTACGGTCTTATTGGAGCAAATGGAGCAGGTAAATCTACATTTTTAAAGATTCTTTCAGGAGAACTTGAACCAACTGATGGTTCAATTCAAATACAATCAGGTCTTAAAATGGGTGTTTTAAGTCAGAATCATTATGCCTTTGAAGATTTCACTTTAACAGATGCTGTTTTGTATGGAAATAAAAAGCTCTATGATGCTCAAAAAGAGAAAGAAGAGCTTTATATGACAGCTGATTTTGAAGATGATAAAGTCAATGAGCGTCTTGGAGAGCTTGAGATGATTTGTGCAGATGAAGACCCAACTTATGAATCAGATGTTAAAATTGAAAAGCTTCTTGAAGCTCTTGGCTTTCCATCTGAAGTTCATGGTGATTTAATGTCATCACTAACAGGTGGAGACAAAGTAAAGATTCTATTAGCACAAGTCCTTTTTCTAAAACCAGATATTCTACTCCTTGATGAGCCTACTAACTCGCTAGATATTGATACTATCTCATGGCTAGAACGTGAACTAAAGCGTCATGAGGGAGTAATGGTTGTTATCTCTCACGATAGACACTTCTTAAATAACGTTGTAACACATATCTTAGATTTGGACTTTCAAAATATTAGAGAGTTTACAGGTAATTATGATGATTGGTATATCGCTGCAAATCTTATTGCTAAACAGGCACAAACAGACCATGCTAAAAGTATGAAAGAGAAAGAGGAGCTAGAGAAATTTATTGCACGATTTTCAGCAAATGCCTCTAAAGCAAAACAGGCAACTTCTCGTCAGAAACAGTTAGATAAGTTAGATGTTAATGAGATTAAACTATCATCAAGAAGAGACCCATCAATAGCTTTTAAGCCACATAGAGATTTAGGTAATGAGATATTAGAGGTTAAAAATTTAGCTAAGTCATATGACAATTTAGAAGTATTCAAAGATATATCTTTTAAAGTAGAGGGAACAGATAAAATTGCCATTATAGGTGGTAACGGTGTAGGAAAATCAACTCTATTAGAGATTATCATGGATAAGCTTACTTCTGATAATGGCTCTTTTAATTGGGGTCAAACCGTAACTACTAGTTATTTTCCTCAAAACTCAACAGACTTAGTAGTAGGAGAAGAGAAGCTTTATGAGTGGATTCAAGGACATGATGCAAAATGGCATATTGATGAGATTCGTCAATGTTTAGGTCGTATGCTATTTTCAGGAGAAGAGCAGAGTAAAGAGGTTGGAGCTTGTTCGGGTGGAGAGAAACATCGTGTAATGCTTAGTAAGATGATGATGGACTCAGCTAACTTCTTAGTTCTTGATGAACCAAATAACCACTTAGACCTAGAGGCAATTGTCTCTCTTGGCGAAGCTTTACACAACTACAAAGGTGGAGTGATATGTGTATCACACGATAGAGAGTTAATTGATGCCTTTGCAAACAGAGTTATTAAGATAAATTCGGATGGAACAATCTTAGATTTTGAAGGCTCATACGAAGAGTTTATTGAAGTACATGGACATTAAAATTTTGACTCTATTACGTTGGTTTTAACCGACGTAATATCAAAAAACTAATAAATTTCAAAACCCCTAAAAATCGGTCTTTAAATGGACTTTTACCCTATAGTGAAACACCCTTTATTTTTTACTATTTTGATGAGG
>CAMZNQ010000129.1 GCA_947313765.1 uncultured Sulfurovum sp. | reverse complement strand
GAATACAAACTCTTTTGGCAAACGCATTACGATTTCTTTACTTTTTTAAAGGACCAGGGGGACATGCTCTTGACTAGAGAAGTTGAAGATGAAGTTTTCAAAATAGTAAGAAGTGTGAGAGATGGCTTCTCTTCTCTCTCAAACTTAAGCAGTCAAATTTCACGAAGAGGTTCTACCTCTGTTGAGGTCATTATCAAACAAGAGCTTGATGGGCTGTTTAGAGACAATTTTTTTAACAATGCAGAGCTAACCAGCATCTCCTTTGGAAACAGGGTAGAGAGTGTGTGTGCCAAAACCTCTTCTTTAGCTCTTACACCAAACCCTAGCATGGACATAGCCGAATACAGCAACACTTACCGATATCTGTCATCAGAGGGGGCAGCCGAACATGGTCGGTATGACATCAACAAATTGCCGTACTTAGTAGAGATAGCAAAATGGCTCTCTCCCTCAAACCCAACTCAGGAGGTTGCTGTTTGTAAGGGGGTACAGCTCGGATTTACAGAGCTTGGAAACAATGCCATCTTTACTTATGCGGACCTCTATCCACGCCCAATAATGGGAATGCTACCCACTCAAACCCTTTTGAAAACTCATGTGAAGAGAAAAGTGTGGACAGGAGTAAACGCTTCACCACGCATCAAAGAGGTTTTTAACCCTATTCAGCAGGGACGAATTGATGCCTCCTCAACTTTAGAGATGATATTTAGAGGGGGGTTTTGCAAGTGGCTTTGGTCAGAGAGTACGAGTTCTTACGCTTCAGGTACTTATGGATTTGTTTTGGCTTCGGACATAGACCGTTATCCCGATGATGTAGGTGGTGAAGAAAATGGAGAGGGTGACCCAATCTCTTTGCTGCGAAAAAGACTCATTACATTTGGTTCTGCTCGTAAATTTTTTTTGGAAAGTTCACCAACAAAAAAGAGAAATTCAAAAATATGGAAAGAAGCAAAAAATGGCGATGCCAATCGCTTCTTCATGCACTGCCCAGATTGTAATGAAATGATTACATTTTTAAAAGATGATTTTATCTATGAATATGATAAAAAGAGCTACAAACTTATTGGGGATGTCCATTTCTGTTGCAAACACTGTGGCTCTCTCATACATGACCATCAAAAAAATGAGATGATGAAGATTGAGAATGGAGCAAAATATATGCCCACCAATTCAAAAAATGACAATCCCTTTAAAAAAACGGTTTTCATTGGAAGTTATTACTCTCCATGGATGACGTTCAACGAGATATTTCAAGACTATCTTGATGCCATGAAAGAGAAAGAGCAAGAGGGGTCAAGTAAGAAGCTAAAGGTTTGGTATAACACAGTTGACGGCACAGTCTATCAAGATGATGCAGAGATGGGAATAGACATTGAAGTCTCTGAACTGCTAGAGAGAAGAGAGGATTACACCAAGCTACCAAACGAAACAGTGCTACTCACAGCAGGAGTGGACACCCAACACAATAGATTTGAGATAACTGTTTTGGCATGGTTGAATAAACGTGTTAAATATGTAGTAGCTCAATACGTCGTGGGTGGTGACCCAAAGAGCAAAGAGACCCAAGCATTGCTTGATAAACTCCTCTTTGAACAAACATGGGAGCTTGAAGACGGCAAAAAAATGAAAATCTTTGCCTCTTCTATCGACACAGGTGGGGACAGAACCGATGCTATGTATGACTATTGTCGCATGAGACCAAAAAAGAACCTTTATTCAATCAAGGGAGGAAATAGCCTAACTGACCCCTTGGTAAAAAACTTTACAATGACAAAAACGAAGAGAAATAGAGATGTACGGCTCTTTGTGTTGGGGGTAAACAGTGGAAAAGATGACATCATAGAAGATTTAAGAGAGAACAGCACCAGGTACTACCACTTTCCTCGAAACATTAAAAAATACACCGAAGAGTCACCAATGGTAATTAAGAATGACAAAGAGTTGGAGATGACCGATGAAGAGTACTTCACTCAACTTGTTACGGAGAAACTTGATGCCAATGGTCGTTGGCGAAATGGAAACAAAAATAAAAATGAGCCAAAAAGAGCCAATGAAGCCATTGACTGTATGGTCTATGCCAATTCTGCACTTGGCATCTACAACTTAGTACACGGCAGAATTAGACGCAAACGCTTAGACTTGGATGTCATGGCAGAGAAAGGAGAGAAGAGAGGATTGGTGGAGAGCGTGGCTACTCCTAAACGTAGAAGAAGAATTTATAGCAAAGGAATATAGTATAGTATGTTCAGAAAACACTGGGAAAAGAAATCACCATTTAGAAAAAAATTATCTCTTAAAAACAAAGTTTTGTTAGTTTTGCAGGAGACAGTTGAGAGAGACAAGATAACTTACCATGAAGCCATTGAGATGTTTATTACCTCCTCGCCTCTGTTTGACAAGGCGATCGAGAAGCTTAAGGAGGATTATCCTGATTTATAGTGCGATGTTTAAAAAAACGTAAAATATTTCATTTTTTACTTTATATTTAATAAAAAATGTGTGATAATACACTTATCAAAACATAAAGGATTGAAATGTTAGTTTATGACGACTTAACAAAAGAAGAAGAACAAAAAGTTCTTGATGAGACAACAAAAGAGGATACCATTTTGTCATGTGGTAAGACATCAGATGGTCATATTTACTATTATCTATTGGACGATGCGTGGGAATATGAACGATGGCATCATGGGGATGCTGGTACTAGCTATCACACTATAAAGAATGAGGATAGATAATATGAATAAAATAACAATAGGTACGCACAATGGAGCATTTCATTCAGATGAAATTATAGCTATTGCACTTATTTTCACATATGCAAAAAGTGACATAAAAATCACTAGAACTAGAGACCCTAAAGTCTTGTCAAGTATGGATTTGGTGGTAGATGTTGGTGGAGAATTTGACCCTAAAAAAGGTAAGTTTGACCATCATCAGTTTAGAGATGATAGCGATGAGTATCGCTGGGTAAGTTCGGCAGGACTAATCCATAATCATTATAAAGTTGGAGAATGTGGAGAATTGCCCGTTGAGGCAGGTAAGCTAATTAAGGCTGTAGATGCTA
>CAMZNQ010000128.1 GCA_947313765.1 uncultured Sulfurovum sp. | reverse complement strand
TGTGGCACTTGGTTCAGGATTTGCAAAGCCATACTCTTTGAGCATAGATAGCCGAGGTATCTATTTTGACCCACGAACAACATCCGATATGGAGTACCTCTTAGAGAATTACCAATTTACAGATGAGATACTAAAAAGAGCTAAAAAAATAAGAGAGTCTGTCGTTGCCTCTAAATTTTCTAAATATAATCATCTTACCCATGAAGAACTTAAGATAGATAGAGAAAAGTATGAGAAAGTCATCTTGGTAACAGGTCAAGTTGAAGATGATATGTCCATTAAGTTTGGAGCATTTGGACTTAACAATAGTGATTTACTACTTATGGTTAAAGATAAAAATCCAAACGCCTACATTATCTACAAACCACACCCTGATGTACTATCAGGTAATAGAGTTGGGAATGTTCCAAAATCAATAACCGATAGATGTGCTAATGAGATACAGACCAATATAAGTATAGACTCTTGCATTGCTGTAAGTGATGAGATACACACTTTAACCTCTGGAGCAGGATTTGATGCACTTTTACGTAAAAAAGCTGTTTTTACTTACGGTATGCCATTCTATGCAGGGTGGGGATTAACAACTGATTATAGAGATTGTGAAAGAAGAACAAGAGTATTAACTTTAGATGAGTTAGTCACAGTAACACTCATACTCTTTCCTCGATATATATCTCCAAAAACAGGTCAGTTTTGTGAAGTGGAGCAGACGCTTAGAGAGTTAAAAGAGGAGCAGGAACACTACTTTAATAGTAGTTTTTATAGATATAAAGTGAATCTAAAAGGGTATATTCTACCTCGTGCAAGAAGATTTATTAGAGCTATATTAAAACCTTTTAAGTTAAAAATTTGATAAATCTTCTCTCTTTTTAGTAAGTACAAACAACGCAGTTTTCCATATAACCTTTATCTCCAATATAATACTCCAATGTTTAATGTAGTAAAGGTCATACATCAATTTCTGTTGTGCATCAAGCCTACCTGAACCATATTGATATTTTATCTGTGCTAATCCTGTAATTCCAGGGGCAACAACATGTCGTTGATTGTAGTAAGGGATAGACCTTTCAAACTCTTTTGTCCATATTCTTCTCTCTGGTCTAGGTCCTACAAAGTGCATCTCCCCTTTAAGTACATTCCAAAGTTGAATAAGTTCATCAAGTTTAGTATCTCTAAGTTTTGCACCCCAAGGAAAGGTACGTGGGTCATTAGTTGTAGCAAATTTTGCACCATCCTCCTCTGCATCTACACCCATTGAACGTAACTTAATACATGTAAACTCACTCTGTGCTAGACCGATTCGTTTTTGTCTAAAAAAAAGTGGTCCGGGGGACTCTTTTCTTACTCTATACCAACTATAAATTATTGAGACAACCATTATTGGAAATAGTAATGCTATTGCAACAAAATCAATAAATCTTTTTTGACAATATTGAAATGGAGTATATGGGTGTATATCATCAAGAAATCTATTTGAGTTTGTTTGATGGTCAATATAGCATTTATTTAAATATTTTTCGAGAAAACCCTCAAGGCTAATGTATTGAACACCTTTTATCTCTAGTTTTGTTAGATAGGTTAAGAACTTATTTGGAAGTTTTCCTTTTGTATTAAGAATAATAATAGAATGATTTTGGCTTTTTAATGCCTTTTCTACTTTTGAAATACTCTCTCTAGTACTTATATTTTTATATGATATATGAGAAATAGTGTTGAAATTTTTTTTTAAACGCTCTATATCAATTTTTGAAAAGTTATATCTATCTCCTAATATTACCATTAAACCTCCCTATATAAAATTATATAATCTATTTTACATTAAAATTCCTATGAGATGGATAAATAAGTTACATATTTTAAGTGTTATTTAATGTTTTAATCTGTAAACAGAGCTTATCATAAGATATTTCATATCTTGATTCATCTGTTGGTATGACATACCTAAACCCATAGTTTTTGTAATTTGAAAAATAATCTCTGCACCATAAGATAGCCCATCTTCTGAATTCTTATTTTTTGCGTAACCTACTTTAATTTTTATTCCAATATTATTATCTAGTGCCAATAGGTATGTAGGGAGGATAGATATTGAAGAGAAATCTCTAGTTATATTTTTTTTTCTATTTTCTGCTTCACTTATAGATTGAGTATATGATATATCCATACCAAACCCTTTTTTATGAATAAAACTATAATTTAAATTTAAAGCCTGACTGTTTCTATAATTATTAGAAATTTGTTGAACTACTCCTAAAGATACAAATGATTTACCATTTAGCCTTTTACTTAATGTATCTAGTAGTGCATCTGAAAATAGGGGTAGATTTAAGAGGATAATTAAATAAAACTTTGTCATATATAACCTTTTGATTGATAGTGAGTAATTCTATCAAATAAGCGATTAAAATTTGTTAGTTTGGTATGATTTTTTAAGAATCACTCTTAGCAGAAATTCCAATGGTCTTCAGCCGTTGG
>CAMZNQ010000127.1 GCA_947313765.1 uncultured Sulfurovum sp. | reverse complement strand
CAGACAAAAGTAGATAAAACTCATACTTTAAAATATATGAATGGTTCTATTATTTATAGTGTACAATTTAAAGAAAAACGAATAGCTAGAATGAAAAATCCTATGGTAGGACTCTTTGGAAACAATGCCACCAAAACAGGCGAAGAGATGCTCAAAAAGATGGGTGGCAAAAAGATAGGAACCGATAAAGTTGCAGGTGTTCAGTGTGATATTTGGGATTTAAGTGGAGTCAAACAGTGTATATATAAAGGTGTTTCACTTAGAGTTGAGTCAAATATTATGGGGTTACATACTGTAGAGACAGCAACCAAAGCAGAGTTTGATTTGAAATTGAGTGATGATGATTTTAAGTTGCCAAATTATCCAATCTATCATCATGGTAAAAAAGTAGATAAATCTCAACTTGAAAAGATGGATACAATAGATAATGCTAAAGCTAAAACTGAAGCCAAAGAGGGAGAAGAGCTATTAAAAGGAATGAGTCTAGGGATAGAATCAGCTAAAAAAGCAGGTTTTGACCCAAAATCTGGCAAAGATATGACCCCAGCCCAAGAGAAGGCTATGCAACAAGCAATGATGGGTGCTATGATAAAAGCAAGAGGTGGAGAGAGTGCAATGCCAATGAATTAAGCCCAAAAGAACCTAAAACGTAGCCTTTTTAGAGATAGGAAACTTAGTAGAAGAATGCTTCTTTCTCTCAAAACTCCTGTTAGGTTTTATGGGCAGTAAATTCGCTAAGATTTCATCTTCAATCATCTGATATATCTTCTCTTCTCGAACGTTTTTTTGAAACATTAAGACCAAGGTATTTTTCATACAACCAATAGAGAAACTTTTATTGAGTTGATAGAGATATTTCCGTTCTTTAGCTTGATTATAGAAAGAGACTTTCTCTTCCATTATATCATTCATGATTAAAGAACAGAGATTATTGGTCAAGATTGTAGCATAAAAATCTTGGTTGATTGCTATTTGAGTTAAACCCGTGAAGTTCTCTAAATTGAAGATATTTTTTAGAACATCATATCCAATTTCAACTTCCCATCTTTTGAAATATAGCTCCTGAAACATCTCTGTTTTATACTCATCTTGTGATAATAGAGAGGTCAATAAAACTTCAACTGTTCCATTTTGAAGAATTACTTTTACAGCTCTAATTTTAAGTTTATCGCCTATTTTTAACCCTTCAACTAATGCTTTTAAATTTGGATGTTGTTTCTCTTTTGATAAATTATTTAAGATACCTTTTGTAATCTCAATCTCTATTATCTCATCTACTTTTTTACTTCGTCTAAACTCCCTAACTGCTTTGAATGAACTATTATTTACTCTCATTAAAAAGTTTAAACCATGTCTATAGTGGTATTTGATAAGACCCATTGATGGGTAGCCTCTATCATATATCAATAAATCTTTATATTTTTCTTTAATACTTTTCTTGTATTTTAAAAGCTTATCAATATGTTCTATTGCCATAAATCCTTCACTTGAATGGATACTACTTAAAATACCATCAAGAACAAACTTATTCTCTAAATCATACAGTATTGAAATCCTTGGAGTTGCTCCATATTCTCCTTTTTGGTTACTCCCTTTTCCATATATCTCTTTTATATCTTCACTCTGTTTTTTATCTTTGAGTATATTCATATTCGGTAATGCTAATGTTGAACCATCTACTCCTATTATTCTAAATCCATGATGAAGCTTTATATCTTCTATCTCCTCATATACATCTTCTAATAACCCATCATTTAAATCTATAAACAATTCTGGGCTTATTTTTAATCTAGCTTTACTCATTGCACTTTTCCCATATTTGATTGGCTCTTTTTTTACTTCTTTTATAAAATCGTTTAACTCTCTTTGCATTGTCTTGTTTACCATATTCATCATAAACAGTACTAAATCCACAAAGCTCATCTTCCCTTTTCTTGTAAAGCTTTTTGCTCCGATTTTATGTTTGATTCTTGTTGCTTCTTTGTTTATTTTTCTTCTTAGTCTTGCTATTATTTTTAGTGTTTTTTTTTCATCTTCTTATTTTACCTTTTTTTCTTAATTCATTGGCATTGGGCTTTAGCCATCTTCTTTTAATTTGTTAAAATTTGGCTAACCACTCATTTATCAATATTTAGCTAGAATTCCACAATTAATTATCAACAGGATAACAGAATATGACAAAATCACTTCTTATAGAGATTGGTGTGGAGGAG
>CAMZNQ010000126.1 GCA_947313765.1 uncultured Sulfurovum sp. | reverse complement strand
GTGATGATTTAGCTACACCTACAACAGCAATTACTTTTACTTTTGATAAAATAGCAAATGCAGACGGAAATAATATGGTTATTGTACAAGCAAAAGCAGCTAGTGTTACTCAGGGTACAGTAGATGGAGATTTAGGATTTTTACTTATGAAAAAGAATATTGTTGGAGAAGATGGTGAAGACCATAACTACACAATCTCAGGACTTAGAATTAAAAGATAATTCTTTTTAAATATTCTCATATTTATGATGGGAATATATTTTTTAATTTTAAGCTCATAAAGTGATTTTAAAATTAAAAAATAGAAGAGTAGTTTATGAAAAAAGCATTTACCATGATAGAACTTATTTTTGTTATTGTGATTATTGGTATTTTAGGTTCTATAGTTATTCCTAGACTATCAGTGACAATAGATGATGCAAAGGAAGCAACTTGTGTAGAGAGTATTACTCTTTTTATGAGGGATGTTTCAACTTATTATACTTCACAAGGAGAATATTCTACTAATCTAAAAGATATGACAAATATAGAAGTATATCAAACAATACCCATTACCCAAAGTGGAGATGCAGGGGAGTACTATTTTGTTTGTGATAAAACTAAAGCAGTCATGACTGCTACTGATGCGGCGATTACTTTTAAATTCTTTAAAGTTACAGATGCTACTGGTAATAAACGGACTAATATTAACGCAACAGTAGCTTCCATAACCCAAGGAAGTGTCGATGGAGATTTAGGTTATCTTTTAGATAAAAAAAATATTGCAACAACAGGTGCAGGAGTTGACCATGCTATTACAGGTATTAGAATAAAAAGATAAATAATTAAAAGGATATAAAATATGAAAAACAAAAAATCAGCTTTCACAATGATAGAGTTAGTCTTCGTAATAGTAGTTATCGGAATCTTAGCAGCCGTAGCTATTCCAAGACTAGCAGCCACAAGAGATGATGCACAGGTTACAAAGGCTAAAGTTTTAGTATCAAGTATAAGAAATGCTTTGGCTATGGAGCGACAGAAGAGGATTTTGAGAGGGGATTTTAAAGTTCTGACTGCTGTTGGAGATAGTACAAATGTATTTGGAAATTTTTATGATACTGATGGAGATACAGGGGTAGGCGTTTTAGAGTATTCAATGAAATCAGAAGATGAAAAAGACAGATGGTTTTTTAGTGAGGGAACAGGTAAAGATGGACGTGACCAATATATTTTTAAATCAATGTTAGATGATGTAAAGTTTGAAGTAGTTTCAGGTAAATTTGAATGTGATACTACTAAAACAAACAATACAAATACTAATGGATGTACGCAGTTAACCAATTAGAATTTTTTGGCTATAATTTCCTAAATATTTTTTAGGAGATTTATTATCTTTTACTACAAAGTAACCCTCCACCGTTCATCAGCCCCACTTTTAACCTACCACTCAAAAGAGCCACTAGCCATAGGTCAACACATCTATGTTCCTGTCCATTCCAAAACCAAATTAGCCATTGTTTTAGAAGAGGTTGAGAAACCAAAAGAGTTTGATACCTCTGAAATAAAAGAGTATTTAATAACTTATAATGATGAAAATCAGATAGAAATTGCAAAGTTTATTGCCACCTATTACTTTAGCTCTTTGGGCGAAGCATTGGCGTTGTTTATGCCACGTAGGTCGGGGTATCCTCACCCCGACAATAAAAACCAAAAAGAAGAAGATGGTTTTGTTGATGAGGGGATAGATGTCGGGGTGAGTGTCGGGGTAGGGATACCCCGACCTACGTTATCAACCGACCAACAAAAAGCCTATAAACAACTCCTAAAAAAAGATAGAGCATTACTCTTTGGAGTCACAGGTTCTGGAAAAACAGAGATATTTATCTCACTCATGATAAAAACCATAGAGGAGGGTAAGCAGTGTATCTTTCTTATGCCTGAAATCTCACTTACCCCACAGATGCAGAGAAGATTAGAGAAGTACTTTGGAAAACGCATTGTGATGTGGCACTCAAAACTTACTAAAAAGAAAAAAGAGGAGATTTTAGAGAAGATACATAAGAATGAAGTGGATATTGTAGCAGGGGCTAGGTCGGCACTATTTACACCGTTAAGCAATTTAGGGTTAATTATTGTTGATGAAGAGCATGATGATAGCTATAAATGTATGATGAAACCACGCTATCATGCTAGAGATATGGCTGTCTATATGGGTCAGAAGTTGGGGGCTAAAGTTCTTTTAGCTTCAGCGACACCCTCTTTGAGTTCGTACCATAAATATGAAGTAGTACGTCTTAAAAAACCATTTATTGAGACTCAAAAAAATTACAATTATGTAGAGGGACTCACTCTTACAAACGGAATGATAAAGAGATTAGAGGAGAACTTTAGAGCAGGGGAACAATCTTTGGTTTTTGTTCCAACTCGTGGCAATTTTAAATATCTATTTTGTCAAAAGTGTGGGGTTACACACATGTGTCCATACTGTTCAGTAGGAATGGCTCTACATAGAAATCAAAGATATCTAAAGTGCCACTACTGTAACTATGTTGAGGCGATAAGAAGTGTATGTAGCCATTGTGGTCATGAACCATTAACAAGTCAGAGAATAGGTACACAAGAGGTAAAAGAGATGATAGAGTTAGCTATTTCAGATATTGTAGTAGAGCAGTTTGACCGAGATAGCATCACAACAGCTACAAAGTTAAAAAATGCTCTAAAGCGTTTTGAAGCAAAAGAGAGTCATCTTCTTTTAGGTACACAGATGTTAAGCAAGGGGCATGATTATGCCAATATCACATTGAGTATTATCTTTGGTATTGATTACATATTAGGCGTTTCTGACTACAGAGCAAGAGAGAGGGCTATGAGCCTACTCATTCAGATTGCAGGACGTTCTGGTAGGGCAAAGAGTGCAGATATAATAATCCAAACATCAAATAGAGACTTGTTTGAGCTATATCTAAATGATTATGAGGCATTTTTAAAAGATGAGATGTTTTTTGTAGAAGATATGTACCCACCTTTTGTTACTCTATCAAGAGTATTAATCTCTCATCAAAAAGAGGAGAAGGCATCTAAAATAACTTTAGATACTGTAACCAAATTAAAAGAGTTTAAAGATGTAGAGATAGTAGGGCATGGAAAAGCTCCTATTGAACGGATTGCAAATAAGTATCGTTTTAATATTTTGTTACGCTCTAAAAGTAGAAAATCTATGTTAAAAGCTCTACATTTTGTAAAGAGTCCTTTGGTAGAGATAGATATGGATGCAGTCGATTTCTCTTAGGTTTTTTAGCTAGTTTTTGGTATAACCTTTAAACTTATTAAATTACTCTATCAAGGAAAAGTATGAAAGAAAGAATCCCAACTAAAAAAATTTATGTAGGAGATGTAGCTGTAGGTGGTGACGCTCCAATCTCTGTACAATCTATGACTTACTCTGATACAAATAATGTAGAGGCTACAGTAGAACAGATAAATCGTCTGCACTTTGCAGGAGCAGATATGGTTCGTGTGGCTGTTCCTAAAATGGAAGATGCTTTAGCACTAAAAGAGATTAAAGAGCAAATCTCTCTACCTCTAATTGCAGATATTCACTTTAACTATAAACTAGCACTTGAGGCTGCAAAGTGGGTTGATTGTATACGTATTAACCCAGGTAATATAGGAGAGAAGAGTCGTGTTAAAGATATTGTCAAAGCGTGTCAAGAGCGTAATCTTCCAATTCGTATTGGGGTAAATGCAGGTTCTTTAGAAAAAGAGTTTGATGATAGATATGGAGCAACAGCTAAAGGTATGGTTGCTAGTGCAGAGTATAATATTAAATTTTTGGAGGATTTAGGATTTACAGATATTAAAGTATCACTTAAAGCCTCTGATGTTGAGAGAACAGTTGATGCTTATCGAATGTTGAGACCTAAAAATCATTATCCATTTCACTTAGGGGTAACAGAAGCTGGAACTATTTTTCATGCAACAGTTAAATCTGCTATTGGTTTAGGTACTCTTCTTCTTGATGGGATTGGAGATACAATGAGAGTCTCTATTACAGGAGAGCTTGAAGAGGAGATAAAGGTAGGAAAAGCCATTTTAAAAGATAGTGGACGAGTTAAAGAGGGGCTAAACATTATCTCTTGTCCTACTTGTGGAAGGATAGAGGCAGATTTAGTTAGTGCCGTAGCAGAGGTTGAGAGACGAACAGCTCACATTAAAACTCCAATGGATGTATCTGTCATGGGTTGTGTTGTAAATGCCATTGGTGAAGCAAAACATGCAGATGTAGCCATCGCTTATGGTAAAGAATCAGGATTAGTAATGCTTAAAGGCGAAGTTGTGGCAAGATTACCTGAAAATGAGTTAGTAGATAGATTTGTAGCAGAAGTTGAAGCATTTGCAAAAGCAAACGTATAATTTTGAGGGGTTTATGGCATGAATGAAAATATGTATAATATAAATATAGAGAGAGCTGTGCTTTCAGCCATTCTTTTTGACCCACAAATTTTTGAAGAGATTGCATCTAAATTAGAACCTCATGATTTCTATCTACCTTTTCATCAACATCTTTTTGTGGCAATGGAGGATTTAAGTCGTGAAGATAAACCGATAGATGAAGAGTTTTTAAAGACAAAATTAAAGGTAAATAATAATTATGATGAGGTTGGACTTCTTGATATCTTAAGTGCAAATGCAATCTCTAATACAGATGCATATATTGATGAGATTAAATCTCGCTCAACAAAACGTGCCTTGGCAACTTTAGCAACTACCATTAAAAAAGTAACAATAGAAGATGATTTACCTACTGATGAGATTATGAATTTGGTAGAGAAGAAGCTATATGAGATTACTCAAAATTCAACTTCAGAAGATTTTAGAGGTTCTAAAGAGGTTACTTTATCTATGTTTGATGAGATAAAGAGGCTTAAAGCTTTAGGTAATTCAAAACTCCTTGGAGTCGATACAGGATTTCATAATCTAAATGATAAAACACAAGGTTTTGGTAAAGGGGATTTGATAATTATCGCAGCACGTCCTGCAATGGGGAAATGTTTTGGAAAAGGTACAAAGGTTTTAATGTACTCTGGAGAGCTTAAAAAGGTCGAAAATATCGAAGTTGGAGAGCTATTAATGGGTAATGACTCTACTCCAAGAAAAGTTCTCTCCTTGGCTCGTGGAAATGAAGAGATGTATTGGGTTCGACAAAATAAAGGGATAGATTATCGTGTGAATAAGTCGCATATTTTATCACTTAAATGTTCAAAAAATGAGGGTAAATATAAACAGGGAGAGGTATTAAATATAGAGGTTTCTGAATATTTAGAGAAGTCATCTAATTTTAAGAGTAATTATAAAGGGTACAAGTCTAAATTAGATTTTTCAAAACTCTCTTTTAGTTATTCCGATAAATATAGTTTTCCTGATGAGATAGAATATACAGATATTAAAGTAGAATATGACAAAGTAGATGACTATTATGGTTTTGAGATAGATGGGAATAATTTATTTTTACTTGAAGATATGACAGTTACACACAATACCTCTTTGGTTTTAAACATAACTCAAAAAGCAATAGAGCGTGGAGAGGGTGTAGCCTTTTTCTCACTAGAAATGCCAGCAGAACAGTTGATGCTTCGTCTTCTCTCTACAGAGACATCTATCCCTTTACAAAAACTTAGAGTAGGAGATTTGACTGATGAGCAGTGGACACACCTCTCTAAATCTACAGATAGAATGGCAAAACGTAAACTTTTTGTAGATGATGGTGGATACGCTACCATTCATCATGTTCGTTCAAAATTACGTAAGCTAAAGAGTCAACACCCTGAAATATCTATGGCAATTATTGACTATCTACAATTAATGTCTGGAGATAATAAAGAGGGTAGACAGCAGGTTATTTCAGAGATTTCTAGGGGATTAAAACAGTTAGCTAGAGAGTTAGAGATTCCCATATTGGCACTTTCACAGCTAAATCGTGGTGTAGAGAGTAGGGATAATAAACGTCCTATGCTTTCTGATTTACGTGAATCAGGTTGTCTTTCAGGAGATTCAATTATAGTTGATTCTAAAAATGGGAAACGTTATAGAATAGATGAACTTGTAGAGAATAAAAATCTACTTCCTATGAAAACAAAATCTATGGATAAGGATTTGAAAGTAAATAGTTTCACCATTACCAATGCTTTTTTTTCAGGCGAGAAGATAACTTATAAATTAACCACAAAATCAGGTAAAACTATTAATGCAACTGCTAATCATAAATTTTATAGAGTCGATGGATGGATTAGATTAGATAATCTTAAAGTTGGAGATAAGATTGCAACACCTGATAGAGTTAATCTAAATGTTGAAAAAGATAATAATCTTGCTTATTCAGATATATACTGGGATGAAATTATCTCCATCAAAGAGAATAAAAAAGAAAAAACGTATGATCTAACTGTTGACAGAGTGCATAATTTTGTAGCCAATGATATTATAGTTCATAACTCTATCGAACAAGATGCAGATATAGTAATGTTTGTATATCGTGATGATGTCTATCGTGAGGCAGCAGAAAAAGAGAAAGAGATGAAGGCTAAGGCTTCTGGTGGAGAGTATAAAAATGAATTCATAAAAAAGCTAGAAGAGGAGACAGAGTTAATTATTGGTAAACATAGAAATGGACCTACAGGAACAGTGAACTTAATCTTTCAAAAGAACTTTACACGATTTGTTGATGCTGGTTTTAGAGGAGACAATGCTCCTTATGATATAAATTATGAAGATAAAAATATAGATACTAGAGATATGGGAAATATTGATTTATCTACAATTTAGAAGTTTTCTATGATTGATAAACCAAAACTTTTTTTAACCTTAAAAGAGTTTTGGTTCTTTATGCTTTTTCTATCTATCTTAATCTCTATTAGGCTATTTGTTACATATATTGATTATCAAGAGTTTAAAGATAAACCATTTTACTATACAGAGACTAAAGTTCTTAATGCCTATGAGAAAGATAGAGATAAGAAGCATTTTACGGTTCTTAAACTATATAGTCAAAAGTTAGATTTGAAATTTTTTACAATAACTTCAATTCCATCAAAAGAGATACATCAAAGATTGAGAGTTAAACTTTTTCCAAATTCTAAGATGAAATTTCATGAATATCTTGGAACATCTTTCATCTCCTCAAAGATTAATAGAATTTTTCCAAAAGATAGTAATTTAAAGTCAAATATTATAGATTATATCTCGACTCAACATAGCAATAGTATGCTATCAAATTTCTATAATGCCATATTTTTGGCAGAGCCTTTAGAGAGAGAGTTGAGAAGTCAAGTCTCAAAACTAGGAGTTAGTCATCTGATTGCTTTAAGTGGATTTCATCTAGGGATATTATCAACAATACTATTTTTTCTATTAAGACCTATCTATAGACTCTTTCAGCAACACTATTTTCCATATAGATTTGATTTGATAGATATTGGTTTTTCTGTTTTAGTTATTTTGCTGTTATATCTAATTTTTGTAGACTCTCCTGCCTCTCTGATTCGTTCCTATGTGATGCTTTTAACTACTTGGATTCTATTAATTTTAGGAGTTGAGCTTTTAACACTCTCCTTTTTAGTAACTATTACATTTATTATAATTACAATATCTCCTCATCTTCTTCTCTCTTTATCCTTTTGGTTATCTGTTATTGGAGTATTTTATATATTTTTACTACTTAACTATTTCTCCCATGTTAATAAATATATTATGACAACTATTATCTCTTTTGGAATCTTTATTTTAATGTTACCTGTAGTGCATATAATATTTCCTATTACAACTCCACTACAACTCATATCTCCTATTTTATCGTTACTTTTTACACTCTTCTATCCTTTGAGTATGATATTACATCTATTTGGATTTGGAGATATTTTAGACCCTATACTACTTAAACTATTCACCTTAGATACTTTTACTGTAGATAGATTAATTGACCCATATATTGGATTTGCATATCTATCTCTCTCTTTAGTTGCATTTTATGATAGAAGGCTCTTCTATCTTCTATTGCTTGTATCTTTTGGATTTTTTATATGGTTTTTTATTCTATTTTGGATATGATTGAATCAAAAAAAAGGATTTCTCATAGAAAAATTTAAAGAGTTTCCAATTACCTATAGTCTAATTATATTGAATGTTTTTATCTTTTTAGTAACTACAATATCTCCTGAATTGACAGAAGAGATGTTTCAATTAGGTGGATTAAATGGTTTTTATGTTGTATTGAAAGGGGAGATATATAGACTTTTTTCATCTATGTTTCTACATAATGACATTATGCATATATCTATGAACATGTTGTCAATATATATGGTTGGAAGAGTTGTGGAACGTCTATTTTCTACTTGGATATATTTAGGAATCTATTTTATATCTGGTCTATTTGGTAGCTTTGCCTATATCTATCTAAATCCTTTAGATTGGGCTGTGGGTGCTAGTGGAGCATTGTTTGGAATATTTGGAGCATTGGCTGGTTTTGCATTTGTTCAGCGTAAACAAATGGGAAGAGAGTTTATAGGTTTTATGCAAAATTTTGGAGTTGTTCTTCTCATTAACTTCTTTATAGGTCTAATTTTTCCAAATATTGCAATATCTGCACATGTTGGTGGATTGTTAGCAGGAGTTATTGGTGGAGTTATTGTAGCTAAAGGTTTAAATTATATTTGGGGTTATGTTTTAGTATCTATTACTATTTTATTGGTAGCTTATGGATATTTAGAGACTCTATATATCTCTTAAAAGAGTGGGTTTACCACTCTTAAACTCTTAGTGATTTATATTTGCCTCACAAGGGATAGACTCAATAACTGGAAGATTTGGGTCATCTGGGCAAATCTCTGCAACATCTACACAATCTGGGCATTTTCTAATGTTTGGTTTATAACAACCTCTCTGTTTTTGAACAAGAACAGTTGGCTTGTAAACCTTAACAGGTAGAATATCCCCTCCTGCAACCAATAGCGTTGCTCCTAAAACCATTAAACTTAATAGTAACTTCATATACATCCTTTTTTTATATTAACGCGTAGTATACTATTTTTAAGCTTTAATTTTGATTAATAAATATTTTAAATAGTTTTTTTATATTATCTGTAATTTTTCATAGCTTGTTGTGCCTCTCTATGCTGTGTTCTTCTTTTTAAAGTCTCACGTTTGTCGTGTAAGTTTTTACCTTTTGCAAGTGCGATACTAACTTTTACAAAATTTCGTTCATTAAAATATAGTATCAAAGGAACAATGGTATTTCCATCTCTACTTACTTTATCAAATAGTTTATCTAACTCTTTTTTATGTAGTAGTAGTTTTCTAGGGCTCCTTGTATCTCTGCTATAGTTTCTATTGGTTGTTTCAAGATGTGCTATATGTGCATTCATTAAATTTAACTCACCTTTTATAAACCGACAAAAAGCATCATTTAAATTGGCTCGTTTTGCACGAAGTGCTTTTACTTCTGAACCTTGAAGAACAACACCTGCTTCAAATTTTTCAACTATTTCATAGTCATGATATGCTTTTTTATTTTTTGCTATTAAATTTATTGCCATTTCTAATTCTTTTATAGTGTATTTCTTTTTATATTATCTGTATTATATCAAAAATCATAGAAAAGTTATTTGGAAATAATATCTAGTTTGTTATAATCCGTGAAAACAAAAATATATTGATAAAGAAGTGTTGTGTGTTAAAATATAAATTTATAGAGTCAATGGTTAGTGAAGATGTTGGTCGTGGAGACCTTTTTTCTCGTATTTCTAAATCAAAAGAGGTTCGCTCCTATATTCTTGCGAAGAGTGATGGTACTTTTGGAGGAAAAGAGTATATTGATGTTTTAGCAAATATCTATAATCTCAATTTAGAGTGGTATGTAGATGATGGTTTACCTTTTCAAATAGGAGATAGACTACTTAACATCTCTGGAGACTCTAAATCTATTCTCTCTTTGGAGCGTTCTATTTTAGATATTGCCCTTCATGCTTCGTCCATAGCTACACTTACCAAAAAGTTTGTCTTAAAAGTAGAACCTTATGGAGTTAAGTTGCTAGATACTAGAAAAACTAGACCACTTCTTAGAGAGTTTGAAAAATATGCTGTACGTTGTGGTGGTGGGATTAATCATAGAATGGGATTAGATGACTCTCTAATGTTAAAAGATACCCATTTAAAAACTATTGATAATTTAAAAGAGTTTATGATAGAGGTTCGTCAAAAAATCCCATTTACATCTAAAGTTGAGATAGAGTGTGAAACTCTTGAAGGGGTAAAGGAGGCGATGAGTGCAGGAGCAGATATTGTAATGTGTGACAATATGAGCATAGATAAGATAAAAGAGGTTGTGGTATTTAGAGATAGATATTATGCCCATATTTTACTAGAAGCTAGTGGAAATGTTACTTTAGATACAATTGAGGAGATTGCAAAAACAGGTGTTGATGCCATCTCTTCAGGTGCATTAATCCATCAAGCAAATTGGATTGACCTATCAATGAAAATTGAAAGTTAGATATGTTTCAAAAAGTTCAAAAATTGCTTGATAATCATAATAAAATTACAATTCTTACTCACTTAAATCCTGATGCAGATACAATTGGTACAGCATTGGGCATCTATGCTCTTCTTAAAAATAGTGGAAAAAGGGTAGAGGTTGTTAATGGAGGTTCTAATATACCCATTAATTTAGATTTTCTACCGAACTTTTCTAAAATAAAACAAAGGATTAATTATGAAGATAGTCTGATTATATCATGCGATACAGGAAGTATAGATAGACTTGGTTTTGATTTAACAGAGCGTAAAATTTTAAATATAGACCATCATAAAAGTAATACCTATTTTGGTTCAATTAATATTGTAAATTCAGATTATAGTTCAGCCTCTCATGTGGCATATGAACTTTTTAAAGAGGATTATCCTATTACAAAAGAGGTTGCAACATGTTTCTATACAGCATTAGTTTCAGATAGTAGATATTTTACTACCTCTAATGTCTCAAAAGAGTTATTTGATGTAGCTTCTGAAATGGTTGATTATGGAGTTGACATATATTCTGTTGTAAAAAATTTAAATCAGAGACGCTCTTTAGCATCTATTCGTATCTTATCTTCAGCTTTAAATACGTTGGAGTTAGATGAGAGTGGAGCTTTGTCAATCATCCACTCTACTAGAGAGAAGATGGAAGAAGCAGGAGCAGAACTATTAGATACTGTTGGTATTGTCAATTATGGTATATCATTGGTAACTGTAGAGATATCTATTTTTTTGGTAGAGTTAAAAGATATGGTTAAAGTATCCTTGCGAAGTAAAAGAGTAGATGTTTCGGGATTGGCTACCTCTTTTGGTGGAGGTGGTCACTCAACTGCTAGTGGATTTGAATTATCAAATATAAGTATAGAAGAGTTAAAAATTAAAATAAAAAAAGAAATTAAAGAGAGAGGATTATTAAATGCGTAGAAGACGTTATGGTAGTTATGGCAGAAAGAAGAGTTCAAATAGTTTAGGAATAATCATTCTTGGGCTTTTAATTGGAGCAGGAGTTGTTTTATTTACATCAGAAGGGTTTGAGAGAAATAAACCTGTAATAGAGAGTAATGATTTTATCTATTGGAATAGAAAATCACCTTTGAAAATTAGAGTCTATGATGATACAGCTTTAAAATCATATAGAGTATATATAAATGATGGAGAGCATAAAGTAGAGGTAGCAAATGATATTTTACCTGAAAATGTAAAAGAGAAAGTTATTGATATTATATATCCTAAAAAGGTTTTAAATGGTGTTAGATTAGACCCTAGAGCAGAAAAATTACAGGTTACAATAGAGGTAAACGATAGAAGTAATTGGAACTTTTTTCAAGGAAATAGTACAACAAAGCGTATCAATGTAGAGATTGATTACAAACGTCCTGATATTAATATCTTATCTAATTCATACTCTGTTACTCGTGGTGGAGTAGGGTTAGTTGTTTTCCAAGTAAAAGATAAAGATTTAAAGAGCTTTTATGTAGAGGCATGTGGAAATATATTTAAAGCACAACCATACAAAGAGAGTGGATATTATGCCACATTGATTGTTTGGCCTTATGATAAAGAGAATTTTTCAGCAAATATTGTAGCAGAAGATAGAGCAGGAAATAAACGTATATCAAATGTCCCATTCTATATCCTATCTCGAAAATATAGAACCTCTTTTATTCAAGCAAAAGATAAATTCATTGATGGAAAAATTTCTGATTTAATCGCTTCTGACCCAGACTATTTGATGATTGAAGATAGATTAGAGAAGTTAAAAGCTATTAATGAAGTAATGAGAAATAAGAATGAAGATTTAATCCATAGTTTAAGTTCAAAAGTTTCAGATGAGTTATTAACAGAGTGGAAGATTAAAAAGTTTTATCCTCTAAAAAATGCAGCTAAAGTTGCCTCTTTTGGAGATGATAGACACTACTACTATAAAACTAAAGATAATGAAGTATCTGAATCAAAACATGTTGGTTTAGATTTAGCTAGTACAAAAATGGCAAAAATTGTAAGTTCAAATGCAGGTACAGTTGTCTATGCTGATGATAATGGAATCTATGGAAATATGCCAATGATAGACCATGGTTTGGGACTCTATACAGTATATGGACACTGTTCAAATATTATTGTAAAAAGAGGAGATAGAGTTCATGCAGGTTTTGTTATTGCTCAAACAGGAAAATCTGGTTTAGCATTAGGAGACCATTTACACTTTGGTGTTTTAGT
Organism: uncultured Sulfurovum sp.; assembly: GCA_947313765.1. Classification (GTDB taxonomy): domain Bacteria; phylum Campylobacterota; class Campylobacteria; order Campylobacterales; family Sulfurovaceae; genus UBA1140. The sequence continues at coordinate 2,406 of CAMZNQ010000126.1, read as the reverse complement.
TCAAGGAATTGAAGTACGTCCAGAGGAGTGGATGGATAGAAAATGGATTCGTGATAATATTGATAAAGTATTTAAATCTGCTGATAAGATTATTGAAGGAGAGTAGGGGATAAACCCCTATTTTTTTAATGATGTAGTATGGAACTACATCATACCACCCATTCCACCCATGTCTGGCATAGATGGAGATGGAATATCCAAATCTGGCTCTTTAACGTCTGAAATAGTAGCCTCTGTTGTAAGCAGAAGAGATGATACAGATGTAGCATTTTGAAGTGCCACACGAGCAACTTTTAGAGGGTCAATAATTCCCTCTTCTATCATATCTACATACTCTCCATTTGCAGCATTAAATCCAAAGTTGATATTTTCTGACTCCATTACCTTGTTTACAACAACACCAGCATCATATCCTGCATTGATAGCAATCTGTTTCATTGGAGCTTGAATAGCACGAAGAATAATATCTGCACCTGCAAGTTGGTCATCTACTAAATCAAGTTTAACTCTTGCACCAGCCTTAATGAGTGCAGAACCACCACCAATAATGATTCCCTCATCAACAGCTGCTTTAGTAGCACTTAGAGCATCATCAACTCTATCTTTTTTCTCTTTCATCTCTGTTTCAGTTGCTGCACCAACTTTAATGACTGCTACACCACCTGCTAGTTTTGCAAGACGCTCTTGTAGTTTCTCTTTATCATACTCACTTGTTGTATTTTCAACTTGAATCTTGATTTCAGCCACACGAGCTTCAACAGCCTCTTTGCTACCTTTACCATCAACAACTACAGTGTTATCTTTGTCAATAACAATCTTTGAACATTGACCAAGGTCTGCTAATGTTGTCTTTTCAATAGTAAGTCCAAGTTCAGATGTAATCAGTGTTGCACCTGTTAAGATAGCAATATCATTTAGCATAGCTTTTTTTCTATCTCCAAAACTAGGAGCCTTAACAGCTGTAATGTTTAGAACACCTTTTAGTTTATTTAGTACCAATGTTGAAAGAGCTTCCCCCTCAATATCATCAGCAATAATAAGTAGAGGTCGCCCAGTCTTTTGAATCTGCTCTAAAACAGGAACTAAATCTTTTAGTGAAGTGATTTTATTGTCTGTTAAAAGAATTAACGGACTATCAAGCTCACAAGTCATCTTCTCTGTATTTGTAACAAAGTAAGGAGAGATGTAACCACGGTCAAACTGCATACCCTCAACAACTTCTAACTCATCATTAATACCTTTTGCCTCTTCAACAGTAATTACACCATCTTTACCAACATGCTCCATTGCTTCAGCAATAAGATTACCAATAGTCTCATCAGAGTTTGCAGAGATAGTCGCTACTTGTGCAATCTCTTTTTTATCTTTAACCTCTTTACTCATAGCTTTAAGCTCTTCAATAATTGCTTTAGATGCTTTATCCATTCCTCTTTTTACTTCAATTGGATTAGCTCCAGCTGTAATGTTTCGTAATCCCTCTTTGAAGATAGCATGAGCTAAAACAGTAGCTGTTGTTGTTCCATCTCCAGCCTCATCAGCTGTATTGGACGCTACCTCTTTAACTAGTTGAGCACCCATGTTTTCCAATGAATCTTCAAGCTCAATCTCACGAGCAACAGATACACCATCTTTAGTAATGTGTGGAGCACCATAAGCTTTTTGAATAAGTACATTACGCCCACGAGGTCCCATAGTCACTTTTACTGCATCTGCCAATTTAGTTACGCCTGTAAAAAGCCCACTTCTTGCACGGTCTGAAAAATATATCTCTTTTGCCATTATTTCATTACTCCTAAAATATCATCACTACTCATAATCAAGTACTCTTTACCATCAATTGTTACTTCAGTTCCACCATACTTTTGAAATAGTACAGTATCGCCCTCTGAAATACCTGCTTCAATAGCATCTTTACCAACTGCAATAACTTTTCCCTCTAAAGGCTTCTCTTTTGCAGAGTCAGGAATATAAAGCCCTGAAGCTGTTTGATTACTCTGTTCTTCTCTTTCTATTAAAACACGATTACCTAATGGCTGAAATGACATTTGGTTTCTCCTTATAGTTATTAATTTTTCGGAATAATAATATTTTTTTCTATAAAAGTCAATAGTTTATGGTTTAAAAATCAATAAACTTTAGTCTGTATAACTAAACTTTGCAAATAAATTAATAATTTTAGAAAAAGGCTTGACTTTTAAGAGTGTTTCAGATAAAATTTCGCCACTTCAAAATAAACGTGTGGTAAGGTAGCTCAGCTGGTTAGAGCGCTGGTCTCATAAGCCGGAGGTCGAGGGTTCGAGTACCTCTCTTACTACCACTTCTTAATCTAATCCCATTTAAAAACCTATATAAAGCCCCTAAAAATAATAATCTAAAGCCATTTATCGTTTAAGTTAGTCTAATATG
>CAMZNQ010000125.1 GCA_947313765.1 uncultured Sulfurovum sp. | reverse complement strand
AATAAATTGTAAAATATATTTAATATTATATTAAGGAAATAAAATATGTTTTTTAAAATATGGGGAATTGTTCTTTTACTTAATCAACTACTCTTTTATCATTTTTGTTTAAAACCAAATTGTATAATTTCAGCATTACCACATACAGGTATTATTAGTGCTGTTTTATAGGGTGTAACCTAAAAAAAATCTAAAACAAAAAATCTAATTTAAAATATCATTATAAATTCAATAAGATTTGACTATGATAAAAATTAAAAATAGAGAGATAAAATGAGTATAGAAATAATAAAAGAAGAGATAGATTATATTTTAGTAAAGATACCAACAAATAGAAAAAAACAAAAATTCCTAAAAACAGAAGAGGAGATAGAGAAAAAAGTTAATGAGTTAGGAAGAATATTAACAAAAGATGCAATGGTTAAGTTGGAGAAAGAAGAAAAGATAATAGAGAGGAATGGTGAAAAGATTACTTTAAAAAAAAATAGAAAAAGAGTATAAAACACCCTATGGAAGTACAATTATTGCAAGAAATATCTATAAATCTTCAACAGGTAAAAGCTATTGCCCTATAGAAGATGAAGCCTCTATCATATACACAGCAACACCCAAGTTAGCAAAAAGTATCAATAGTAAATATATAAAAATGGGAGCAGAAGATGTTGTCAAAGATTTTGAAGAGAATCATGGATTAAAACTAGAGAAAAGTTATGTTCAAAATATATCATATTGTGTAGGAAAATTATATCTGAAAATGGAAGATGAGATAGAGTATAAACTACCACAAATAGACGAGGAGATAGTAACTGTGGGAATAGGATTAGATGGAACGTGCAGTTTTGTTGGTAATAATGGATGGAGAGAGACAATGGTTGGAACTATATCTCTGTATGATAAAGAGGGGCATAGACTACATACAATTTATAGTTCTCAAGCACCAGAATATGGGAAAGCTAGATTCAAAGAGATATTTACAAAAGAGATAAAGAGTATTCTTAAAACTGTTCCATCTTCAGTAAAGGTTGTAGGTATTGCTGATGGAGCAAAAGATAATTGGAGCTTCTTAGAACCTTTTGTATCAACAGAAATAATAGATTTTTATCATGCAAGTGAATATTTAGCCTATGCTTCAAAGGTGGTTAATATAAGAAATAAAGAGGAACAAAAAGAGTGGCTAAATGATGCTTGTCATAGACTAAAAAATGATAAAAATTCAGCCACTATTTTACTAGATGAGATGAATGAATTAGAGAAGAAACAGAAAGTTCCAAAGAAGACAAAAGAAGATTTGCAAAGAGCTATCACTTATTTTAAAAACCATTCTCATCAAATGAATTATGCAGAGGCTATTAAAAATAAAATTCCTATTGGCTCAGGGGTTACAGAGAGTGCTTGTAAAGTTTTAGTAAAGCAAAGATTATGTATTTCAGGGGCTAGATGGAGTAATCTAGGAGCTAACTGCATCTTGAAGCTTAGAGCTGTGAATCTTACTGATGGTCGTTGGAAGCAATTTTGGGAGGAAAAGATTAGTTAGAATTATTTATTTAGATTTTTTTTAGGTTGCACCCTTAAATTCAAGCAAACATCCCCAATTTATATTAAAAAAATATGATTTTATAGATTTACCCCTTAGATTAGATA
>CAMZNQ010000124.1 GCA_947313765.1 uncultured Sulfurovum sp. | reverse complement strand
GATAGCTTGACTAAACTACCAAATAGAAGAGCATATCATGATTATATGGAAAATATACTAATTAAAGATGAACATAAATCACTATATTCAATCCTATTTTATATGGACTTAAATCACTTTAAAAAGATAAATGATACATTTGGACATATAGTAGGAGATAAACTACTTCTTGAGGTATCAAGAAGAGCTAAAGCACTTAATATAGAAGATAAATTTATCTCTCGTATAGGTGGTGATGAGTTTGTTATCTTAGTTCCTTTTATAGCAAAAATAGAATCTCTCTGTAGAGATATGGCAAAAGATATTGCATTAGAGATAAAAAAAATATTTAAAAAACCATTTGAGATAGAAGAGTTAGAGCTATTTATGACTAGTAGCATAGGTATTGTTCTTATTGAACCTAAAAGTGATGATACAGAACAGATTATACGTAAAGCAGATATGGCAATGTATCAAACAAAACGGGAGGGTCTAAATAATATTCGATTCTATGACCATACATTAGATGTTGAACAACAGGAGTTGACTAATCTACAACATGATTTAAAATTTGCAATCAATAATAATCAATTAGAGCTATATTATCAACCTATTGTAGATATAAGAACAGATAAACTAAATGCCATTGAAGCTCTTTTAAGATGGAACCATCCAATAAAAGGTCTAATTATGCCAGATATGTTTATTCCTATGGCTACAGAATCTGGGCTAATTACCAAAGTTGGTTGGTGGGTTGCAAAAGAGGTATGTAGACAACTTGCTACATGGCAATCTAAAAATCTTAATAATTATGATTACATATCTATTAATATTAATGCACGACAACTAAATGAAGCAAACTTTACATCTCAACTATACAACTGTATTAAAGATGGAGGAGTAGAGCCATCACTATTAAAACTGGAGCTTACAGAGACAACTCTTTTAGATAACTACTCAAATACTCAACTTATTATTAAACGACTTAGTAAAAAAGGGATAGATTGTAGTATTGATGACTTTGGAACAGGATACTCTTCTCTATCATATCTAAAAAAATTCTCATTTAAAGTTCTAAAAATAGACAAGGTTTTTATTCAAGAGATGATGACAAATGAGGATAGTAAAGAGCTTATAAAGAGTATTATATCTATTGGAAAACAATTTAATTATAAAATTGTTATAGAGGGAGTTGAGAGAGAAGAGCAAAGAGAAAAGCTTATTGAGCTTGATAGAAATATATTCTATCAAGGTTTTCTGCTTTCAAAAGCTATCCCTGCAAAAGAGTTTGAAGAGAAATTTTTAAGATGAACATAAAGAGTATGCAACACCCTCTCTAACACCATCATCTATGACCATCGACTCTGTAAATCCTGAGATATTATAGAGTTCGTCATAGATTAAAATACCAGATGCAATTAAATCATCTCGTCCAACACCTACGGACTCTATTCTCTCTTCTGGGCTCATCTCCAATAGTCTAGCTAACTGTTGAACCAAATCACTCTGTGTTAAACGAGTTCCATGAATCTTATCTGGGTCATAATTTTTATATACCATACCATTTTTCATGGAGGCAACTGTTGTTGGTGTTCCTGCTACAGCAATAAACATCTCAACTTTACCATATTTGGAAATAACATCATTATAGTAATTTTTCATCGGATTCATTAATACGGGAATTGCATTTGCAATTTCAGGTAAAGTTCTAAACCGTTGAGTAAGAGTTACAATCCCAATAGGAAAACTTTTTGAAAATGTTTTACTATCTCCATAATGAAAAAGCATCTCTGTTGAACCACCACCAATATCTACTAACATGAAACTTTTTGGCTCTTCTCCTAAAACATCTAAACGATATTTTGTAGCCAATAGTACATA
>CAMZNQ010000123.1 GCA_947313765.1 uncultured Sulfurovum sp. | reverse complement strand
GTGGAAAATTTCCAAAGGTTAATATTGAGATTCATACAGGTTTAGATGATGAAATATGTGACCCAAAATTAACAGAAGAGATATTTGCTAAGAGAGATAATTGTAAGTTATTTATTGTTGATAAGGCTTCACATCGTTTAGATAAGGATTATATTAAGCGTGTGTTGATGAGATTTTTAGAAAAATAGGAATATATTATAAATTTTAAAGCCCAAAATGTCTCGAACAACGCCAAAGTTGCCAATGACCATTCAGAGATAGCCGTTGCCCAACATTTTCAAGCAGAGGTTTTAAATATTAAACTTAAATTACCATGCTACAAGCTCCTTAATTCTTGAATATATTTCATTTCTCTTTGTTATTTTGTTGTTTTTTTAACTTTTTTGCCAACTCAATATTATTTAAAATCATTTGCACAACTTGATGCTTTTCATTAGAATATTTTCTAGCCATAGGCAAAGCTTTAGCATATAACTCTAAGCTCTGTTGTTTCGCTTTTTAATGTAAAGATTTAATAGATTTTGCTTTTTGAGATACATAAAAGCCATTGAAAAACTGAAATTCTATATTTTTTTCTTCAAAAAGTTTTTTTGGATTGTTGGTTGTTATAAATATTGGTCTTTTAGCCACGGTATATTCCTTTTATTTTTGAGTAGTCAATAACTTTTGCCATATCTTCAAGTAATAAAATTTTTATAATTTACTATATATAACGCTTTTCTTTAGAAAGTGTGTCTAAGCATCTATGAAAATAATCTTTTCGTCCATCTAATGAGATTACTTTCAATAAAAAGATAAGATAGATAACCAGATATTATGGAAACTATAAACATTATAATAATTAAAAGCATCTCATTGTTACTATTAATATTTAAAAATTTATCACTAAAGATAAGAACAGCAACTAATATGAACGGGTGTAAAAGATATATTGAGTATGAGGCATTACCTATGGTTGTTAATAGTTTAAATTCTCTTTTTCTCCAAAAGTTCTCTAAAGATACTACTCCAAAACAGATTAGAAATGCACTTGTTCCTGTGTCTATATGGTGTATACCTGTGATACTATTTCCTGTATGTAGATAGTAAAAGAGATATATTCCGATTATTATAGATAAGATAGATATATTTTTATTAATCTCTTTAAACTTTAGTAATATAAAATATAGAACTATTCCTAATGCAAACTCTATAAAAATATCATTTAAAAAAGTATAAAAAATGTAGTTTAGACCATCCATTGAAATAAAAATAGAGCCAAATAATAAAGATATAATTATAGTTTCTACTGCAATGATTCCAACTCTTCTATTGAATAATAGAGCAAATGAAAAAAGTATATAAAATAAAAATTCATAATGTAGCGTCCACCCTACACCAACTAGATAGTTTTCACTAGATTTTAAAGGAAGAAGAAAAAAAGATTTTAATATATCTGTACCTCCACCTGCACTATTAACTCTTTCAGGCATCATAATAAATATTGCTAAAGCAACAAGTGTATAGAACCAATAGAGAGGGACAATACGAACAAATCGATTTTTCAAGAAAGTCTTAACTGAGTTAGGCTTTTGATGCATATCTTTAGTTATAAACACCATGATATATCCAGATATAATAAAAAATATATCTACACCAAAAGTACCTGCTTCATGCCACCAATGCATGGTTGTTCCACCCATTTGTATATTTTTCCATGCAATATGGCTAATTACAACTAAAATAGCAGCAACTCCACGTAGATATTGAATTGATAGAACCATTAATTATCCTTTTCATTTAAGGAGTTTATTATAATGTTTCTTGACTTAGTTGTTCCTTTATATTTTTTTATGTTTACTCTACTATTTAAATAGGTCTGCTAAGGCATCTGTATTTGTTGTTTTCTTGATTTCTTGGTGATTATTTTCTGAACTATTGTTTGTTCTATCTGTTATTCCCTCTATCTCATTTAACTCAATATTGTATCCTGTAAGCATTGATGCTAAACGAATGTTAATACCACTTCTTCCCATTGCTTTAGCTTTCTGGTCAGAGGTTATATTTACAATTACTTTTTTTTCTTTAGGAGAGGTAATTTTAACACTCTGTACGATGGCAGGAGATAGAGAGCGTGTTATGAATACTTCAGGAATGGGAGAGTAGTCTATACAGTCAATATTTTCACTGCTAAGCTCTCTACTTACTGCATTTATTCTTACACCTTTTACACCAACAGCTGCACCAATTGGGTCAATATTTGGAAAGTCTGTTTTTAATGCAATTTTTGCACGTTGTCCAGGTATTCTTGACGATGCAACAATAACAACTGAACCATCTCCTATCTCAGGAACTTCTTTCTCCATAAGTTTCTCTAAAAATTTTGGAGATGTTCTTGTCATCTCTAAAAACATACCCATCTCTGGGTCAATATTTACATATCGCAATAGTGCTTTTACAGTATCTCCTCTTTTAAATTTTTCACCTTTAATACGGTTACGTTGACTTAAAAGTCCTTTGAGTTCACCAATCTCTATAAATGTATTCTCTTTTTCATCTACACGGTTTACTGTTCCAATCATTATCTGACCCACTTTTTCTCGATATTTCTCAAAAAGGTCTTCTTCTACTTGTCTTTGAATATGGTATTGTAACTCTTTAAAAAGGTTAAATGATGCTGTTCGTCCATGCTCTTCTAATATAAATGGACTTCTTAGCTCATCTCCTAGTTCTAAATCTGAACCATAAAGTTCATGAGCCTCTTCCAAAGAGATAACAGAATCTGGTTGGGTAGTAAACCTTTCATCATCATCTTTTACAATAAGAACAATTTGTTCTACTGTATAGTCTTTTACATCCATATCTACAGTTGCTTCAAAATGAGAACTGTATGTGGTACATCGTTTTGCTGTTTTAATGAGTGCCTCTTTAAAAGCATCAACAGCTGATTCTAATGAAATATTTTTTTCATGTGCCATAGCTTCAATAATATCTACAATTTTTTCCATAGGTATACCCTTTATAATACATTTTTTTCTTTGAAATCTTCAAAAAATGAACTTATGCGTTACAATTTAGCGTGATTTTGTCAGTTGAATGAAGAGTGGCATTATATCTAAACTAACCTTTAATTTAAGTACGCTATAATCCTTTAATAAAATACAACAAAATCACATTATAAGATTAAATTAATCATAGAGTATATGAATAAAAGGATAATTAAATGAAATTAAAATTAGCTAGAGCATCTGTAACAGCAAAACCGAAGAGCATTGATACCGATAAGATAGAAGAAGAGTTAGATAAAAAGTCTATTTTTTATTTTGATAAAGATAACTCACATAAAGATTTAAAGGCTTTAATTGAACATTTTGAAGAGAAAGATTACTCTGTTTATATGAGAGAGGTTAAATTTGGGCTTGATGATGAAGAGTATCTTTATGAGGTTCATATCGTAAAATAGAGATAGAATGAAAAAATTATATATAGAAACATTGGGGTGTGCTATGAATGTTCGCGATAGTGAACATATGATAGCTGAACTTAATAGCAAAGAACCATATGAGTTAACAGATGATTTAAAAGATGCTGACTTAATTATTATAAATACATGTTCTGTCCGAGAAAAGCCAGTTTCAAAACTCTTTTCAGAGATAGGTGTATTTAATAAATTTAAGAAAAAAGATGCCAAAATAGGTGTAACAGGTTGTACTGCTTCACACCTTGGCAGAGATATTATTAAAAGAGCCCCTGTAGTAGATTTTGTTTTGGGTGCAAGAAATATCTCAAAGATTACAAAAGTTATAGATAAGAGACACGCTGTTGAAGTGGATATTAACTATGATGATAGTAGTTATGCCTTTGGAGATTATAGAACCAATAGATTTAAATCTATGGTAAATATCTCTATGGGTTGTGATAAATCTTGTACCTATTGTATTGTACCTGCTACACGAGGAGATGAGGTATCTATCCCTTCAAACTTAATTGTAACAGAGATTACAAAAGCAGTTAAAACAGGAGCAAAAGAGGTTATGTTATTGGGGCAAAATGTAAATAATTATGGAAAACATTTTAGCTCTAATAGTGAGAATTGTAACTTTACAGAACTACTTAAAAAAATATCTAAGATAGAGGGATTGGAGCGTATTAGATTTACGTCTCCACATCCTCTACATATGGATGATGAATTTTTAAAAGAGTTCTTCTCTAATCCAAAGATTTGTAAACAGATTCATGTTCCACTTCAAAGTGGTTCTACCTCTCTACTTAAGAGCATGAAGCGTGGTTACTCTAAGGAGTGGTTTCTTAATCGTTGTGAAAAGATTCGTAAACTCTGCCCAGAGGCAACTATCTCTACAGATATTATTGTAGGTTTTCCAGGGGAGAGTGAAGAGGATTTTAATGATACAATGGATGTATTAGAAAAAGTTAGGTTTGAACAACTTTTCTCTTTCAAATACTCTGCAAGACCTCATACTACAGCAGCTAATTTTGAAAATCAGATTTCAAAAGAGGTGGCAGGTTCGAGACTAACAAAACTTCAAAGACGGCATACTGAAATTTTAGATGAAATCATGGATGCAGAGTTGGGTAAAATACATGAAGTATATTTTGATGAGTTAAAAGCAGGTGGACGAGTCTCTGGAAGAAGTGATGATGGTAAACTATTTTTTGTAGATGGTAGTGAAGAGTTGCTTGGGCAAATTAAAAGAGTAGAGGTAACAAAAACTTCAAGAGGTGCATTAGAGGGAACTCTTTTTGCGTAAACAATTTTTTAGAAAATTAGGAGTAATTTTTATTCCTCCTATTCTCTATTTTATTATGCGTATATTATGGTTTACTTATCGTAAGAGGTATCATTTTATAGATGAACTTATTGATGAACAGTGCATTGCAATTACATGGCACTCGGAACTTTTTATCTCTCCACAGGTATATAGAGAATTTCGTAAAAAACAGTTGACTTCTGCAATTATTGCTCAACATCATGATGGAGAACTGATTGCTAAAGTATTAAAGATATTAAATATATCAGCTATACGAGGCTCTTCGAGAAGAGGAGCTAAATCTGTTCTACTATCTGCAATTAAGATTTTAAAAGAGGATTTTTCACTTATGATAACTCCTGATGGTCCTAAAGGTCCAAGGTATAGCATGAGCGATGGAGCAGTTGCTCTAGCTTTACGTTCAAAACTACCACTTATGGTTGTTAATTATCAACCCCACTCCTATTGGCAACTCTCAAGTTGGGATAGGTTTATTATCCCCAAACCATTCACTAAATTAGAAATCTATCATCAAGTTTTAGATATTCAAGCTATGGATAGAGAGAGTGCTAAGGATTATCTTCAAAAACAGATGAAAAAATATTCCATTAAATAAAAAGTTAAATATAAAAGTAAAGTTATTTTTAAGTCTAAAGTGATTAAACTCATTATTATCATAACTAAATCGTAAAATATTATAAAAATTAAATAACATAAAATATAAAAAAATATTTAACAACATAAGCTGTTAAAAACAAAGAATTTGATATACTTATCGTAGATATTTAAATAAATATGTATATTTAATAGAAGGAGAACCTTATGCCCGATGAACAACACATAACTATAACTCACTATAAAGAGAGAGAATTTTACTACTTAAGTCATGCAATTCAAACAAAAGATGGTTTTATTCCAAAAGAGATAGAGCAGTTTCATGAGAGTGAAAAAGATAAATTTATTGAACAGATTCGTCTTTTAAAATCTAAATACTCTAACATCAATGTAGAGGTTGTATCTCTATCTCTATCTGTAAATCAAAAAGTTAGTGAAAATGAAGATAAAAATAGAGTATCTGTAAAAATATTTAATAATAATTTTCTAGTACAAGATAAGATAGATATTGGAAATATTCCTACTACACTCTATTTTTCTCCCTTTGCAATTCTATATGAAGAGTATAAAAAGAAATTAGATAATAAATTAACACTTCTTGTTGGATATTTTGACCGTAAACTATTTATGATGTTTGCTACAAGAGATAAAATTCATCAAAGTTGGGTTATTGGTACACGTGGATTAAGTGAAAAACAGATAGCAATTAGAGTATATAAGAGTATAAAAGCATACTATAAAATGTCATTTAAATTTGCTGACCATATAGAGATATTACTAAATGATGACTCTCCAAAATTACTTAAAGTATTAAGAGAGGAGCTTCCTTTAACTATTTTAACAACGCAAAATAGTATTCATAACCTTCTACATCATATGGCAGGAGATAAAGATAGAGTATCTTCAAGTTATATTCGCTCCTCTTTCTCTCCTAGTACACATATTTCAAATGAGATAAAAAAGAGTTATCATGTTGCTCAAAAAAGCGATAATAGACCTAAAGAAGAAGATAATTTAGATGATTTAAAATTAAATAATTATATCTCTTCTAATAGAGCAAATTTGTCACTTTTCCATAAATTAAAACTCTTTTTTAATAATAAACAATCTTCTAATGTAGCTCCTAGAAATACTCTTCTATCTTCTTTACCTCTTCTAGTTCTTTTAGGAGTTGGAGGATATTTTACTATAGAAAATAAAAAAATAGAAGAAGATATATATAGAGTTGAGTCTCAAATTTCAACACAGATAAATAATGAAATTTTATCTTCTACAGCTAAAAATATTTTTCTATCTATGGGTAAAAATGGAGAGCTAAAGAGTGCTTCAATATCAAATTCAATGATAAACTTAAAAGGAATAGTTTGGGGAATTGAACCTCTAAGTACCTCTCTTTCAAAGTTATATCCTAATGGTAATTGGTCTATTACTCCACTGAAAAATTTTATGACAGAATTTTCATTTAAATCAAAAGTATAAAGAGAGTATCATATGAGTATAAAATCAAGTAGTCTAATTAATAAATTAATATTTATAGTAACATTAGTAGTTCTCTTTACGTGGCTTATTCCTAAAGTATTTGATTATTTTAAAGATATTAAAAAATATGAACTTGTAGATAATAAAATAAAAGATAGTTACAATAGATATAATTTAGTCGATATAGCAGAAAAATTTAATGTAGAAAAGTTTAAAAAAGAGATAGATTCTAGTTTTTTTAATTCTATAATTAAAGATAAAAGTAATGGAGAATATCTAATTACTATTCAGATAGATAAAACCAAAATAGATGATTTTAATAATTTCATTAAAACTATATCTCTTCACTATTTAGTAGAGATAAAAGATGGTCAATTAAACTTTAAAGATAAAAATCAACAACTAATAGAGGTTAAATTTAGCTTAAGAGAGCTATGAATATTTAACACCCATTCCTTAAACCATCACTGTTAAGGAGTGGGTATATTTTAGAATAAAAAATACCCACCAATAGCAAATATTATGGCTAATCCTACTCTCTTCGCAATAATCCCTAACTGATTACCTACTTGACAAGAGGTACATTGGTTAAACTCTTTGGCTTCTATTTGTGCCATTAAAAAATATCCTGCCATTAAACCAATAACTAAAAGAAGAGCTATCTTATCATAGAGCCATATATTAGCAACAGTTGATGGTTCAAAAGAGAATAGGGGAGTGAGTAGAGATAGACCCATAAAGAAGAGTATCTTGTCATTAAAGCTTAAGATATAATCTTTTTTTGTAATAGTTGGACAAACTTCTAAAGATGCATCAGGGATAAGTCCATCTGTTTTAAGAGCATGTAAAATTTCTTCTCTTCTATTATCGGTAACTTTAAGAAGTATATCTCCTCCATATAGATAGTCTACTTTACGTTGAAAATCAACAGCTACTTTAGCATCACTTATATCTGCATGTTTTGCTTCTCCATTAACATCTTCATAGATAACTTTAATATGTCTGTATCGAGGAATTGTAACTTCAACATTAGGGTAGTAGATTGTACTCTCTGTTGAATCAAATGGTTCACTGTTGCTAAGTATTCTAGGGTTTATATATGTTTTATACTCCTCTGCTTCTTTCATCACAATAATCGTATATAGATGATTAATCTGAACAGCACTAAGTGCAGTAAGATTATGCTCATTCATAGTATCTTTCATATCTTGAATAACATTTAAAACATCATCATTGAAGTTCCTAACTTCAGATATTAACATAGCATTAGCAAGTTTTTGTGGGTAGGTAATAAGTGGTTTAACCATTGAAAATCCTTTTAAAACCAGATATGAAAATAAAAGGTTTTAAAAATATTTTGTAGAGGTTAAAAGTAGGGGATACCCCTACTTAAAGTCTTAGTGACTTTTACTTACCACAACCAACATCTTAATGTTGATTACAGCAAATCTAAATGCTTGAAAAATAAGACAAGTTCTCATTTTTTTTGCAAATGCACCTGGAATCATTGTTAATGTAAATTGGTCATGTTTCTCAAAGTTTTTCTCTTCTGGTTTTGCCATTTTATCTCCTTTAATTTTTTTTATTTTATTACTATAACTCAACCCCTGATTATTCAGGAATTAGAGTCCAACCTGGGTAAAGTTTTGCTTTATAGATGAACATGTGGTGTAGTATATGTTTAATCCAGTGTCCAGCAAGACCAATCTCTCCAAATGTGTAGTCTGTATCTCTACCTGTACCTGGGTATGTTTCAAAGTCAGGAACAACAGGGTAAACAGTCATTGCAGCAGCAGTTCCACTCATAAGACCTTTACCAGCACTTGCGACACACGCAGCACCCATCTCAGTCATAGAGGCTTCGTGTAGTTTTGCATCAGCACCTTTGTTAATCATGTCACATACAGAGTGAGCAACAGCTTTACCAATAATACCTGCAGGCATACCTGTTCTAGGTGGTGTAGGGTTAATTGGTGTTCCATTTGGAGATTTTGCTGGTTTAGAGATAAGGTGTGGAGGAGCAAAGGCAATACCACAAGCAAACATATTACTGTAGTCTGGGTTTTGGTAAGTTCTTGGCCAGTCACTCGCTTTCCATTCGGCATAAGGTTTAGCTGTATAGTCTGCATCAACTTTCATAAATCCATTTGGAGCAATGATTTTGTCAGTCATATCTGAACCATCTTTAGCAACAGCAGTTAGTCCAACACCTGCAAATGGTGGAATAAGCATTGCAAAGTCAAACTCTTCAACACCTGTTGTTCCATCAAGAAGTTCATAGTGAGCTTTACCAGCTTCAACTTTTGAAACGTGTGCTCCAATCAACCAAGGAACATCTCTTTCAGCAAATAGTGACTCTGCAAATAGTTTAGAACTAACTACATACCCACCAACTTTCATATGGAGTCCACCCATACCAAAGTCACCCATAAATGACTCATTTGAAATCCACTTAATATCTAACATATCTCTTACACCAGCTTTTTTAGCTTCATGCTCAATGTTAAAGATATACTCAAATGCAGCACCTTGACAAGTACACATACCATGACCTGTACCTACAAGAATCTTTTGTCGCTCTCCTGCCTTTGCTTTGTCAAATATTTTGTGAAGCTCTTCATTTGCATGAACAGCATGGTCGGCAGTACATACAGAAACAGTATGAGAACCCATTTGACCCTCACCATTTCCAAGACCTGGAGTTGCATCAAAGTTTAGTTTTGGACCAGTTGCATTGATTAGATAGTCATATTGAATCTCTTCGGTTTGCCCCTCTTTTCCTGCTTCTGTATACTCAATAGTGATATATGGAGTATCGCTATCTGCATTTCCCTCTGGATGGATAACTTTTGCTAATGCTTGTTTATATATAATACCTGCTTTTTTATATACTGGTGCTAAAGGGAATACAACATCACTTTTTTTCATTTGACCAACACCTACCCAGATGTTTGATGGAATCCAGTTCCATTGAGAGTTAGGTGTAACTACGATTACTTCGTGTTCTTTTCCTAGCCATTTTCTTGCAAATGTTGCTGCTGTATGTCCCGATACACCACCACCCATTATTACTAATTTTGCCATAGCTTTCCTTTATTTGATTGATTTATAATCTATTATAAATTGAATAAATTTAAAGATACGTTAATTTAATTAATTTTTATGAAAACAGTTACAAATCTATTCTATTAAGTTACTTCTTGTATATTTTACTTATTTAAGTCATAATTTAAAGTTATTTCAACCCTATTTTAGATTCTTTTATATTTTTTTATATTATCTATTATTGATATCCCAAAAAACGATGTTTAAAGTAAATTTAAAATACAATAATGTTTCTAAAACAGGAGATAAAATGATAGATATTATAATGACACCTATTCGTGCAATTCGTATGAGATACATACCTTTACTATTGATATATTTTGCCTATGGTGCAAGTGGATTTATTGGAATTGCAGAGAGCTTTTGGGTTAAAGAGGAGTTAAATCTATCGGCAGAGGATTTAGTAACTCTAAGTGTATGGCTTATGGTTCCATGGACAATTAAAATGATATTTGGACAGTTAGTTGATTCTGTTAAGATATTGGGTTCAAATCGTAAAATCTATGTCTATATTGGAGCTAGTTTAATGGTAATTGCTACAATACTTTTGATTGGTTTAGCAGGAGATGCCTCATGGTTAAAGGGTTATCCAAAAGAGAGTGCTTACATATTTGCTTCTGTTCTTTCTATGGTAGGGTTTGTAATGCAAGATGTTGTAGCAGATACAATGAGTACAGAGGTAATTGATAAAAACCAGACTCAAGATGAGATAAATCAAGAACTTGCAATGATTCAAGTTTTAGCTAGACTCTCTTTAGGTTTAGCAGTCTTTTTTATGGGTTGGTTAGGTGGTAAACTATCTTCAATGTATTCATATGAAACAATGTTTACAATCTCACTTTTTGTTCCTATAATATCTATTCTTGGAGTCTCTTTTGTTCGTTTAAATAGCGTTGAAACTACACCTTTAAATAGACCAATATTTTTTGGAGGTTTACTTTTTGCTATTTTTATTGTTTTAGTGGGTTATAATGATATTCCATACTCACAAGAGATTGTCTTTGTTATCTCTTTAGCTGTTGTTCTATATTTCTTAAACACTCTCATAGAAGATTTAGACAAAAAAACAATTCATCACATTAAAATGGCAATGATTATTATCTTTGTCTATCGTGCTATGCCATCTGTAGGGCCGGGGGTTCAGTGGTGGCAGATAGATGTATTGGGTTTTGATAAATCCTTTTTTGCAGATTTATCGTTAATAGGTGGGGGATTGGCTCTACTTGGTATGTGGGTTTCTGCTAAATATATTGTAAATCACTCCATTGGAAAAGTTTTAATTTGGCTAACAGTTTTATTTACAATATTATCTTTACCAACTATAGGGTTATATTATGATATCCATACTATGTTAGGATTAGATGCTAGAACAGTAGCAATGGTAGATACAGCTTTAGCCTCTCCATTTGACTATATTGCAGGGGTATTGATGCTTACATTGGTTGCCATTTATGCTCCAGAGGGTAAGAAGGGTACATGGTTTGCACTAATGGCATCACTTATGAATATTGCTATGAGTGCAGGACGACTATTTACCAAATATCTAAATCAAGCATTTGAGATTACAAGAGAGGTTAAAGATGGAGATATAGTAGTAACTCAAGCTAACTACTCTGAATTGGGTACTCTGCTCTGGATAGTTATTATTGTTGGATTTATTGTTCCTATTGTGACAATTTTGATTTTTGACCCAAAAGTTAATATAAATGAGAAAGAGTAAAAGAGATGAAAAGAGTAATATTATTTGATTTAGATGGAACAGTAATAGATTCAACAGAGGCTATTTTAGATGGATTTAGAGTAGCTTTTGAGAGTTTTGGAGAAGATGTACCAAGTGATGAGGCAATTAAGAGTGAGGTTGGTTACCCTCTGGAGGATATGTTTCTAACATTAGGTGTAGAGCCATCAAAAGTAGATGAATATGTTCATGCCTATAAGATGCACTATAGAGTTATCTCCTGTGAAAAGACAGTTTTACTAGATGGAGCAAGAGAGGCTATTATGGAAGCTCATAAATTTGCTACACTTGGAGTTGTTACTACAAAAACGGGAGAATATTCTCGAATTCTATTGGAACATATGGGTTTAATGGACTATTTTGATGTATTAATTGGGCGAGAAGATGTAAAAAATCCAAAACCTCATGCAGAACCAATTTTAAAAGCTTTAGCAAAGTTAGAACATGATAGAAGTAAAACATGGATGATTGGTGATACTTGTATGGATATAGAGTCTGCAAAAAGTGCAGAAATTAACTCTATAGCTGTTAGTTCTGGGTACGCAACTCATTCAATGTTACAAAATTGTGCTTCTAATATTTGTAAAAACCTAATAGAAGCCATTGAACATATAAAAAAAATTAAATAGTGGATAGAAAGTATACATTCATATAAAGTTTATACTTTTTTTACAATCTATGCACATCATTTAAGAGAGGTATGATTACAATACCTCATTAACAGACTAAAGAATAGGAGAAGTCATGACAGAGATTAGATGGCATAGCCGTGCTGGACAAGGTGCCGTATCTGGTGCTAAAGGTTTAGGAGATGTTGTAGCAACTACAGGTAAAGAGGTTCAAGCTTTTGCAGTTTATGGTTCTGCAAAAAGAGGTGCTGCTTTAAGAGCCTATAACAGAATTTCAGATGAGCAGATTTTTAACCATGCAAAATTTATGAATCCTGACTATATTTTGGTAATTGACCCTGCATTGGCATTTACTGATAATATTGTAGAGAATGAGAAAGATACAACAAAATATATCATTACAAC
>CAMZNQ010000122.1 GCA_947313765.1 uncultured Sulfurovum sp. | reverse complement strand
TGATGTAAATAAAGTTGCCTATTCTCTAGGTAAAAAATATGCACAAGAGCAAGGGGCGTAAGCTCTCTTCTTTCTTACAAAGGAGTCTCTCCTTTGTAAGCTTAGCTACCCCAACCATGCATCTTTTTTGAGATGATAATATCATAATTTTCAAACATATCATCTATTACGCTTGTTGCAACAAAATAACTCTCCTCTAAACTGGCTATTAGCTGGTATCGTTTATCAATATCCCCTTTGGGTATAAATATAATAATGTTTCCTGCATTCAAAATAATTTTATGAACTCTTTTTAAAAAATCATCTTGAAAATCATCTTCAATCTCTATTGAGACAAAGAGATAATCATACTGTTTTGCATGTTTCATATAGGATTTACGTTCTAGTTGAAAGTTATCTATTAAAGTGGTTTTAGATACATCTTTAAACCATTTTTTCAAATTTTCATAGAGTAGTTTATCTACAGCATTTATTTGGTATAGATACCCTTTAGAAGAGCAATAATCATCTAAAGCCTCAATCAACTCCTCTCCACCACTACTAAAGTGTGCTATTTGCATAGAGGGGTCTGTTCCTATTATCTCTAAAAGTGTTTTTAGTTTATCTTTTTCTAATTTTTTCATAGAAATAGTGTAACAAAAAAATATAAAATTCTTACCTTAATCAGAGTTTTTTACTCCTATTAATAGTTATAGGTAGTAGTTTTGTTATAATATTTAAAATTTAATAATTAAGGATTTAACATGAGTAGTTATATGGAAGATGAAGATGGATACGGAGATATCTATGATGATTTTATGGGGCGTAGTCCAAAATCAAGTTATTTTGAGATAGCTAAAACAGCAAATCAAAATATTGTAGAGCAAGAGCTTGAGCGTGTTTTTAGACGATTAGCTGTAGCAGAAAGAATGCTAGAAGAGCGTGATTTAGATGATGAGTATGAGAGAGAGCAGAAGAGACTTATTATAGATGCTGACATTGATGATAGAACAGCTACAGTCTTTATTGATTTAGTAGGACAGATTGTTACTCAATGTGAGTAGTTTGTAGTACATGGTTATATGACAAATATAGACCATGACTATATTGAATTTTCAAATTAGCTACACTTCTTAGTAGCATTATTATCTACAATAGAGTTAATTCCTCCATTATGACAACCTTTTTCATCTCCAGATGATTCAATATGTGGCTTTCCATCAGCTCCCCATGTAACTTTACCCGCATTAGCAACAGCTACCAATGACAAAAATAATAATGCTAGTTTAACAAATTTCATAATCTACTCCTAAGTTAGAATTTAAATTAAAAATACTCATATAGTCTATAAGTATTAAACCATTTCCTTAAGTAACATAATATATATAATATATATATTATATATATTATATTATATTTCCTTTATCATGAAAATAAAGTTAAAATAACTTTAAATTTAAAAGTAATTTAATATATTAAACTGTTACTATTTGTAACTGTTATTTGATATATTTAATGATATTTTTTAGGTTTTTTGTGTTTTCGGAGATTAAGAAGTAAATATTTTACTTCTTTTTAGTTAAAAACTATTAATAAGAAAAATTAATATTTTTTCTTTAAAATTATTAGATATATAAAGTCTTTAATTACTAAAGCTAAAGAGAAAATCCACAATATATTCATAATAGTATTTGATTTATAATCAAGTCCAAAATATAGGATAGGCAATCCAAGAAGAACTAACCATTTCATATAGTAGAAAAATAGTATTCCTACACCATACATCTCTCTTAATAACTTTTTCATCTTTTATCCTATAAAGAAAAAATAAATTTCTTAATTTTATTGATATTATAATATAAATAAATCAAAATAGTACAAGTTACTAATTTAAACCAAAGATTATTACCATTATAATAAAAGAACAAATAAAAGGAATACAATGTTTACTAAATTAAAATTACTAATATCTATTGTTCTACTATTTATCTTTACTGCCTGTCAAACAGAATTTAAAGATTTTACACCTGAAATAATAAAAAAAATACCTCATCTATTTGATAGTAACTCTTCATCCTCAGATAGTAAGGGTAACGGTAGTTTCATTAAAGAGGTAAGAGTTAATAACTCTGAAATTCCTGATATTTATGGAACATATAACCTAATTGAAGGCTCTTATAGTTATGGTGTAGAAGGTAGAAGAAAAAAAATAAAGATTAAAAAGTCTACTATTATTATAGAGAAACTATCTGATACAGAATTTGGTTTTTACTATGTAACGGAACTAAAAGACAACTTAATAACTCGTTACTTTGGTGGATTTAGCTATAAAGATGGAAAATTCTATCAAAAGGTTATAGACTATCCAAAAACAGAGACAATATTAAGAGACAATATTAAAATTACAAAAAAGGGTAATCTTTTGAGATTACATGTAAATAGTGTTGACCAAGAGAGAACTATCCTTTGGGGATTAAGTAGAAAACCAACCCCTTCATTGGAAAAGATATTAGAAGAGGAGAGAGACTCCTATAAGACTCTATATAAAGATAAACTCTTCCCGTAGAAATTTTTTGCTATAATTCTTGCATTTTTTATAAAAGGATAAACAATGCAAGGAGTAGTTGTCTACTACAACAAAGAAAAGGCGTATGGCTTTATAGATTCA
>CAMZNQ010000121.1 GCA_947313765.1 uncultured Sulfurovum sp. | reverse complement strand
GAAGAGATATTTGTAGATGATGAGGTTATAACAGATAAAGAAAAACTTACTATTTCGTTTAAACCTGTCGCTCGTATAGGGAAAAGTTATGCTTTTTTGGGTGAAGATATAGAAGCTCCGAAAATACCTTAATTCTTTTTTAAAGTGGCTTATAAAAAGCCACAAAACTCTACTTTAAAAGCATCTCTAACTGTTTTTCGCTAAGTACTGCTTTAGTATTTTTAATACATTTTAGATGTAACAAAGTAGCATCAGCCTTTAATTTAGCCACCTCTTTAACTTTTGGTGCAACTTTGGTTAAATTGTTATCAAAATTTACAATTTCACTCTCTAATGGTTGAATTGCTTGTTTAATCTTTTTTACACCACCTATTGTCTCTTTTCGTATTACAAGAAGTTTCTCTTTCTGCTCTTTTGTTAAGTTCAAATCGGCATTGTCCCAATTTTTCATAACTAATTTAGTCATATGAGGAAGATTTGGATTTTTAATCAAAAAAGGTGGTTGAGATTTTTTTGCTTTGGTTGTAGCACTACAGTTTTTACCTTTTTCACCTTTATGCATATTCATTCCATTTTTTGGAAAATTATCGAACATCCAAGAGGCAATCTCTTTTAACTCCTCTTCGCTAACGCTCCCCTTTTGAGAAGGCATTAATCCAAATTTTTTAATTTTCATTGGCATACATACAGCTTTTTGTGCTGTTGGATTGAGTGCATAATCAACAATAAAATTGACTGCTTTATCTTTTGTAGAGTAATTCATCTTTACATGTCTCATAACACCCATGAGAGGTGGAGCAATAAGTTTACTTTTATCTACAGGAAAGGTTGATATGTGACATGCTGAACATTTTGCTTTAAAAAGTTCCTCTCCATTGGTTGGTGTAGCATGAGCTATGGTTACTAGCGAGAGTCCTCAAAATATTTTACTATATAGTTTCATTGTGTAATCCTAATTTTTTTCAAATTATAGTCAAGAAGTGTTAACCATATATTAATTCACTTACAGTTCATTTAATAATCTTACAATGACATCTTAAACCAAATTAACAAAAAGGACAAACCAATGAAAAAAACATTCATAAGCTTACTTCTTGCAACTGTTTCAACTTTTGCATTAACCATAGGAGAGATACCAAAAGAGCTTACTCTCTCTGGCGACAATGGTGGTCGTGTTGACGGCACAGTATGGAACTCAAATATGTTAAAAGATAAACTCCATGTTCTCTTCTATGTTGACCCAGATAGAAAAGGGGACA
>CAMZNQ010000120.1 GCA_947313765.1 uncultured Sulfurovum sp. | reverse complement strand
GAAGTTTCTTGTAGAAGATCCAAAACTATTTGCGAATATTAACAGTATTAAAAATATGTTGAGAACTAAAACTGATGAAGCAATAAAAACATTAAAAAATAACCCATATATTAGGATTGGTAATGTAGCGTATGATCATGTTAATGATAGTTACTACTACATAAATAATCAAAATGAATTAGGTGATAGATTAGATATAACTGAATAAAGAAAAAGAAATGGCTAAAATTAAAGTACAGGTTTCTGAAGTAAACCCAGATAACTTACCATCTAAAAAACAAGTAGATGTATCAAGTTTATCAACTCCTAAATTTCAGGATGTTGGTCAAACTTTTGATGGTAATTTGGAAGAAGCTCAAAGATTAGGGGTTAACTTAGGAGGGGACACCCTAGATCAATATGATTTGTATAAAAATCAAAGTAATTGGGAAGTTATTTTAAATACTGGAAAACAAGCTGGAAATAAGTTTGTAGGGATGTTTGCTAGTCAAATAGCTAGTTGGGATCCTAGTGCTATGAAAGCTGGTGTTCAAGGAGCAGTAGGTGGTGTTATAGATGCAGAGGAAACCTATACAAATGAGTTATCTGAATGGGCTAATAAGCTTATGGAAAATTCTGCTGAAAATAATCCAATTTATTTACGTAACCCAGGGAAGGTTGACATGGGTAGTGGTGCTTGGTGGGGAACTCAAGCAGCAGAGGTTGCAGGGATTGCTGGATTAGCTTTAGAAACTCTAGGAGAAACAATTGCAATCACTTGGGCTACTGAAGGTTTAGGAGTAGCTTTTGAGGGAATGAGGGCAGCTGAAACTGGAGCAAAAGTTGTTGGTATTATGGGGAAGATGGTTAGTGGAGAAGCTAAGATGTTAGAGACCTATAAAGCTCTTAAAAATATAAAAGGTATCGGTAAATCATTAACTAGGTTTTCAACCACCTATGGGGTTCTAAGTAGGCTTAAAGAGAATCAGATGGAGTCCGCTGATACTTATAAAACAGTTAAGGAAAAATACCTTAGTGAGGGGTTTACTGAAGAGGAAGCTAAAAAAGCTGCTGGTGATGCTGCTGCTTTTACTTATAGAGCTAATTTAGCAATGCTCCCTGTTGATATTATTCAAGCTAGATTATTTGCAACTCCTTTCACCCCATCTGGATTAGAAGCTGCTATTGGTAAAAGAGTAAGTAATAAATTTCTTTCAGGTGCTATTGATTTAGGTCTTGAAGGGTTTTCTGAAGCTGGTGAGGAAATGTTTCAGAATTGGGCTCAACAAGAAGCTCAATATAGAGCTGAAAGAGATTTAAAAGGAGATACTAATTATAGTTTTGGAGATAGGGCTTGGGATACCATTAAATCTGATGAATCTCTTAGTGCAGGTGTGACAGGGTTTTTAGGAGGAATTGGTATGGGTTTACTTGGAAAACCTGCTGCAATTAAAGCAGCTAAACAAACAAGTAGGGAATTAATGAAGATATTTTCCATGATTGAATAGATGTAATCAAACATTTAGTACAGGCTATTCCGCTCTACTGCCTATCCTTAAGGTATGGGAACTGATGCCAAGGTCATAAAATG
>CAMZNQ010000119.1 GCA_947313765.1 uncultured Sulfurovum sp. | reverse complement strand
GGTTCAGCTTTAACAGTGATTATGGAGGGTAGTCGTCCTATTGTCATAGAGATTCAAGCTTTAGTATCTGAAGCCTATGGACATCCAAAAAGAAGTTCAACAGGTTTTGATAATAATAGACTCAATATGCTTTTGGCACTTCTTGAAAAAAAACTTGATTTACCTTTAGGAACTTATGATGTTTATGTTAACATATCTGGAGGTATCAAGATTAATGACCCATCTGCCGATTTAGCCATTATTGCATCAATTTTAAGCTCATATCGTGATAGAGAACTTAGCTCTGAAACACTTTTTTTAGGAGAGGTAAGTTTAACAGGAGAGATTCGTGAGATTCCAGCTTTAGCTCAAAGATTAAAAGAGATAGAGATGCAAGGGTTTAAAAAAGCTGTTGTTCCTACAAAGCCTTTAGAGAAGAGTTCCATAAAATGTTTTGTGGTAAATGAGGTCTCTAAAGTAGTTGAGTGGATGTAAGCACAATTTTAACACAAAAAAACACTATTATATAAAATAAAGAATAAGGATTATATTATGCTAAAAAAAATATCATTAATTACTATATTTGCTTTTAACTCTTTTTTGGTTGCTGAAGATTTAAAACCTATTGTTCAAGTTGGTTATGATTTTGGAGGAACAACATTGGCTACTGTTGAACATGATGGATATTACGATAGTGGCATGAATAGGATTCGTGCAGGGCAAGGTCTTAGTTTTGAGATGGGTGCTGTTGTAGATAGTCCTAATTTAGAATTACAATTCTTAGTAGGATATAGATTTGATAGTGATAGTGCATCTAACGGGGAGGTAACATGGGATACTGTTCCTTTTACAGCTCTTGCGATGTTTAAATCGAGACGCTGGAAGATGGGTGGAGGTCTTACTTATCATTTAAATCCTCTATTATCTGGTAGTTTCAAAGGATATGATGAAAATGGAGACTATTTTAATGATGAAGCAGATGATGAGTATGAAGATGCTGTAGGGGGTGTTTTACAGATGCAATATCGAGCTACAAATAATTTATCTATTGGGGTAAAAGGTACATTTATTGAGTGTAAATTGAAAAAAGATAACGCTGTAACAGCAGAAGGTAACTCCATTGGAGTTAATATATCTTATACTTTTGGTGAACGTTCAAGATTTAGATGATTTTTTTAATCATTTTGGTCGGCTTTATCCGACCAAAAGTTTTTAAAGATTATAGAAGTGTTTTAATGCTCTAATAATCATAGCATTTTTAGATATACTTTCACTCTTTGCATCTGTATCAACTTGCTCATAAAGGTCAAGAGGTAGTGTAATTGAGAAAATTTTAGTTCTATTTTTCTTCTGTTTCTTAATATCAGAAACAATGTCTTTAAGAACATCAATCATCTTATCTGTATCTATTGGTTTTCTAATAAAGTTATTTACTCCAATTTTAACAGCTTCTGAGATGTTACCCATATCATTACTTGCAGATACGATTACAATAATCTGTTTAGGATTAATCTCTCTAATCTCTTTAGCCACTTCTAAACCACTTTTACCTGGTAAAATAATATCAATGAAGATAATATCTGGACTATATTTTTCAAAAAGAGTCAATGCCTCTGTTGCATCTGATGCAGAGTGAACTTCTGCAAAAAAGTTTTTTAACGTTGTACACATCAACTCATTTGTCTCTGGTTCATCCTCTAATACTAAAGTTTTTAGTTTTTTTGTCTCTTCAACAATTTTCATCAAGTCATTATTCATAATAATTCTTCCTCTTCCTTTTTTTAATATATTGTAACATGTTAACTATTAAGTTAAATTAAAAGCTAACTAAAAAAATAATCTTTGAGAACTATAACGAAAAAAAACTAAAATAAACCTAAAAATTACAATTTAATAATTTATTTTAAGTTATTTTTCATATTTTTTCTCTTCGATTAACTCTATTTTAACTTTTGCTTCTTCTATCATTTTTTGTGCTGACTTTATCTCTTTTACTCCTTTTTCATAAAGTCTAATACTCTCTTCTAAAGTGATTTGAGGATTCATAAGTAGATTTAATATTTTTTTTGATTCCTCTAGTTTTTCTTCAAACGTGCTACTTTTCATTTTTATCCTTTATTATTTAGTTTATCTTTTATAATATTTGAAAATTTATCTAGTTCTACTAAAAAAGCATCATGACCATACCTACTATCTATCTCATAATAGTCCGAATTTTGTCCATTTCTTTTCATCATATCATCTATATGTTTCATCTCTTTAGGAAAGAATAGATAATCACTAGAGAAAGAAATTAACGTTACTTTTGCTTTAATGCGTAAAATAGCTTCATGTAAAGAGTCATATCCTCGACTTAAATTAAATGTATTAATTGCTTTTACTATGTAAAGATATGATAGTGGGTCAAATATTCGTGAAAAGTTATCGGTATTGTACTCCATATATCTCTCAACCTCATAACGTCCAAAGAGTTCAAACAGACCATCATTATTGACATAGTTTCTTCCAAATTTACTATTCATAGAGTCAGGAGATAAATATGAGATATGTCCTGCAATTCTACCAATTGCTAATCCATCTAAACCATCTTCTTTAAAAGTATCTTTTTCATATTGTCCATCTTTGAAACGAGGGTCTCTTCGTATTGCCTCTATTGCTACTTTATTAAATCCAATAGCCCAAGGTTGAGTGGCATAGGTAGAGGCTAAAGAGATAATTTTATCTGCAAAATTTGGATAGTCAACAGCAAATTGTAACGCTTGCATTCCACCCATTGAACCACCAATAATAGCATGTAGATGATGAATCCCCAATTTACTAAGAAGATTTTTTTGTGCTTTAATCATATCTTTAATGGTTAAAACAGGAAATCTTAGTCGAAAAGGTTCTTGCTTAGGATAATCACTATCCATAGGTCCCGTACTACCAAAACAAGAGCCTATAACATTTGTTGATATTACAAAATATTTTTCTGTATCTATTACTTTTCCATCACCAATAAGTCCATCCCACCAACCTGCTTTTCTATCTCCCTCATAGACTCCTGCAGCGTGTGCTGAACCACTTAAGGCGTGACATATTAGAATTACATTAGAGGCATCTTTATTAATCTTTCCGTATGTCTCATAGGCAATTTGATAAGGTTCTAGGATTCTACCACTCTCCAGATATAGAGGTTTGGTAAATTTTGCTATTTGCTTTTTCATTTTCATTTTTATCTTTCTATTAGGCTCGGAGATCGCCTTCTAAGGAGGTGAGGAGAGCCGTTCTCTCTATTTTTAATAAATATTTTGCTATTGACATTCTATCATAACTATTTCAATAATAACGCCTATTTGCCATACGTAAAGAATTACCTAAATTTAGCGTAAAGCCCCTAGCTTCAGCTATGGGGACATAAGCGTACTTTAATCGAAAGAATTGTAAAATTTGAATAGAATAACATTTTTTGTTTTTTTATGTTCTTTAAAATTCTTAAAATATGTGGTTGAGAATAGAATAATCTTGTATTCTCATAAAATTTTAACAAGTTTAATTTAATACAAAGTATATCGCGAAGGGTAAAATCTCGGTTATACTTTTAAATATTTTATAAAAC
>CAMZNQ010000118.1 GCA_947313765.1 uncultured Sulfurovum sp. | reverse complement strand
ACAAATATTAACTTCCCATCTCTTCCACAAAAGCATCATCAAGATGTTTTAGATGATATTATAGATAACTCTGTAGATGAAAAATACTATTTTAATAAAGATGGACTTGATGAGTTTATCAAAGAAAACCTAACCTTTGATAAAATCCCTACAAAAGATGGAATTGTTAAACTTTTTGATGTACCAAAAAATATTATAAATGACCATGAGAGACAACGCCGAATATATGCTCTAAATAGTAAATCTCCAACAATTTTAGCTCGTGCCGACACGACCAAAATAGTAGATAAAAAACGCATACGAAAACTAACTCCACTAGAGTGTGAACGGCTTCAAAATATTCCAGATAATTACACAAGTTCATGTAGCGATACCCAACGCTACAAAATGATTGGCAATGGCTTTAATGTCAATACTATTGTTCATATCTTACAAGGTTTAAAAAATGAACCATTTGAGATAAGAAAAAAAGAGCCTCAACTTTTCCATACCAAACCACAACAACCAACACTATTTGCATGTTAAAATTTATAGACCTTTTTTCAGGTATTGGTGGTTTTAGATTAGCCTTTGAGAGTGTTGGAGCTAAGTGTGTTTTTTCTGCTGATATAGATAAACATGCTTGTAGTACCTATGAAAAAAACTTTGGAGATTATCCACTTAGAGATGTTTCAAAAATAGAAGCAAAAGATATTCCTAATTTTGATATTTTATGTGCAGGTTTTCCATGTCAACCCTTTAGCATTGCAGGAGAGAGAAAAGGTTTTTGTGACACAAGAGGAACGCTATTTTTTGATATTGAACGAATAATAGAAGCTAAACAGCCAAAAGCCTTTATACTTGAAAATGTCAAAGGCTTAACAAGTCACGACAAAGGAAAAACTCTAAAAGTAATTATTGAAACATTAGAAAAAAAGTTAGATTATAAAGTTTTTTACCAAGTTTTAAACTCCAAAGATTACGGAGTCCCTCAAAACAGAGAACGAATTTATATTATAGGATTCAAAGACAAAAACATAGACTTTAAATTTCCTAATAGAATAGATAAAGAAGTAGATTTAAATGAGATATTAGAAGAGAACCCCATAGGTTCTGAAATATCTGATACTGCTAAATTTAATGTAATCCAAAATCTAAAACAGCATAAAAAGTATGAAGAGATAAAAGACAATCCTCTACTCTTAGCCTATGAGATAAGAAAATCAAGAGCCACCTTTAGATACGATGGACTCTCTCCCACCCTAACAGCTAAAATGGGAACAGGTGGTAACAATGTACCAGTATTAGTTAAGCAAATGCGAAAACTTACTACCCGAGAGTGTTTAAGGATTCAAGGCTTCCCCGATAGCTTCAAAATAGAGCCAAATAAAGCTCAAAGTTATAAGCAGATTGGAAATAGTGTTAGTGTTCCTGTTTTGGTGGGGTTGGCGAAGAGAATAACTAAAAGTCTTCAATTCTAAATAATTTATTATTTTCAGATAATTTAATAATAAAATATTCTTCTTGATTTAATTCTTTAGGTAATTTATCACTTAATATTGAAGCAATAAATTGAATATTATTTTCACTAACAACCTCAGAAATTTTAACTAATTGATTGTCATGCATTAACTCTTTTTTATCATTTAATAAAAAATGCATACAAGAAATATGCTCTTCATCTGCAAATAACGTATAAGCAATATCAAAACAAGTAATCTCTCCTTGTTTTTTTCCAGAACTAAAATTTGCATTAAATGCAGAAAATTTATATAATTTTTGACCTTTTTTATTTATCTCTATATCATACTTTAAAGCATACTGCTCATTATATAACCTAGTTGAGATATTCGTAAAATATTTGTTAAACTTATTTAATTGTCTTTTGACAATTAATTCAAATTCATCAGAGAAAAGCTCATTATCTATTATTTTCAATTTATTATTAAGTTTTTTAATATTTGATTCAACTTCAGATAATTGTTCTAATATAATTTCATATTCACCTTTTTTTCTATATTCTTCATTTAATTCAACTATTACTTCTTCCAACTCTTCAAAAGAATCACTTTTTGAAATAATTTTAGAAAGCTCATTCTCTTCCTCTAATAATTTTTTAAGTTCATTATTTTTATTTTTTAATAGGTTCGTTAGAATTGGAAGTTCTTTTGTTATATAATCAGCTTTTTCTTTAATCATTTTATTATGATAATTTACCATATCTTCAAACGTTTTCTGAAGAGATGGAATATTTCTTTTTGCTTGTTTATAAATTAATTCTAACTGTTTTAAATCTATTGTAGACTTGCTAGAGAGCAAATCTTGTTTTGTCTCTTCAATTAAATCTTTTCTAATAGTTAATTGACTAATATCAGAACTTAATAAATTTATA
>CAMZNQ010000117.1 GCA_947313765.1 uncultured Sulfurovum sp. | reverse complement strand
GTCAAATTCAAGCTCTATATCAATCAGCTAAAGCAGTTACAGCTTCTTGGTTAGAGGTTGAGTATGAGAAGATAGGTATTATCTCTTCAAATTTTATTCCTCATGGTATTGAGATAGTCTCTAAGAGCATTTTAGAAAATGAGTTAAAGGTTCTTTTAGCAGGTCGCATTATGACAAAAAAGGTATATGGAGAGTTATTCTCTAATGCAAAAGAGGATATTAAATCAGCTAAAATTTTAAGTCAATCAATCATAGAAGAGTTTTCTATGAGTGGCGAGTACTTCTCTTCTACTAATGAGGCACAGCAGATGTTAGAGAGCATAAGTGATGAGGTTGAGAAGTTATTAAATCAACTAAATAGTGTTGTTGAGAGAGTTAGAGATTATCTATTGCAAAATGAGTCAATTAGCTACGCTAAGACAAAAGAGATTATTGATGAAATATTTTAACGGTTTTTCACTTAAGGGTGAAGAGATATTTTTTGAAGATATGATTATACAAAATGATTTTACAGTAGTTGGGTTCTCCTATGGAGCAATAAAAGCCTTTGAATATACATATAACTCAAAAGAGCGTATAGACAGATTGATTCTCCTCTCTCCAGCCTTTTTTCAAAATCATAAAAAGAGTTTTGTGCGAACTCAATTACGATATTTTAATGCAGATAAAAAATTGTATAGAGAACAGTTTTTAAAAAATGTTGCCTATCCAAGTTCTGTTAAATTAGATAAATATTTAACTCAAGGTAGAGTTGAAGAGTTAGAGGAGTTATTGACCCACCTATGGGATAGTGAAAAAATTTTAGAGCTTCTGAAACGAGGTGTTGTTATGGAGGTTTTTATTGGAGAAGATGATAAAATTGTAGATGCTAAGAAAAGTTTTGATTTCTTTTCTAAGCTTCTCCCTTGTTATTTTATTAAGGGTGTGGGACATCTATTAGTTGATTGATAGTCTCTATTCCACTTAAAGAGTGTTCTAAAAAGAGAGCAAAAATAATTAACAGTAAGACTCCTGATGGTTTGTTATATGCTCTACTTAACATAATGAAAATAAGCATAAGAGTAGATATGGCAACTATTGCTAAGTCAAAACTATATTTTCCTAAATCAATATTTAAATCTCCTACCAATCCTGCAACACCAATCGCAATAGTGATATTTGCAAAATTTGAACCAATAATATTTCCTATAGCCATATCTATTTTACCTTTTATTATTGCAGATATAGATACTACTAATTCAGGAAGAGAAGTTCCAAAACTAATTAGAACTATACCAATAACCCACTCACTTACACCAAAACTTTTAGCAATACTTGATGCAGAATCAACAGCAAAATGAGCACCAATAACAACAAATATAAATCCTAATATAAGTGCTAGAATACTTTTAATCCAAGAGAATGGTTCATTTAAAATCTCTTCTGAATTATCTGTTCCTAATCCTTTAGAGTCTTGCATTAGAAATATTATATATGCACCCATCAGTAAAATTAGCAAAATAGAGTCGAAATTATCTATTGCTCCATCCATTATCATTACTAAAAATAGTATAATAGGTACTATTATCCATATACTATCTTTAACAAAAAAATTACGCTTAGGTATAAATCGTCTATTTATTAAAAATATAATTGCCAATACAAAGGTTATATTTAAAATATTACTACCTATTGCATTTGATATTGCAATTTCAGATTTCCCCTCCATGCTTCCTGCAATGCTAGTTGCCATTTCAGGTAGGCTAGTTCCTAATGCAATTAATGTTGAACCTATTATAAACTCTGAAATATTCAGATGAATAGCAATACGTTCACTGTTTGAGACAATAAAGTCAGCACCAAATATTAATCCACCCATAGCCAATATAAATATTACGAAATCCATTTATTTCTCCTCTGTTCTTACTATTAAACTTCTAGGAAGAGAGAATTTTTTAATTGTCTCCTCCTCTTTTCTTCTCATCTCTCCACTATCTATCTCATGGTCAAAACCTAAAAGATGAAGAACTCCATGAATGAAAAGTAGAGACAATTCATCTTGATTGCTATGTCTAAACTCTTTTGCCTTTTCCCAAACAAAATCAGCAGAGATAACAATTGAACCTAAGGGAATATCTGTAAAAGTTGTAATCATATCACTCTCTATGGGAAAAGATAGAACATCAGTGGCACTATCTTTTCCTCTGTACTCTCTATTATAATTTTGAATGGTTTGATTATTGCAGATTATAATATCTATTTCACGAGGCTTATGATTTAACAACTCTTTTAAAATTTTCTCTAAAAGAGTTCTATTGATAGTGAGATTTGTAAGATTTTCAATGTTTAACATGGTAAGAGTTTACCTAAAAAGAGGTAAAATATCTG
>CAMZNQ010000116.1 GCA_947313765.1 uncultured Sulfurovum sp. | reverse complement strand
CAGGAGTTGCATCAAAATGAGTACTTTTGTCAAAGTGAAGATGTGAAGTTTTTTGATTATGCCTCCTCTTGGGAGGAGGATATAAAATTTTGGGGAGAAGTTGCAAAAGAGAATGGAGTAGTATTGGTAACCTCACTTTTTGAGAGAAGAACAGCAGGGCTTTACCATAATAATGCCGTTGTTTTTGATACTGATGGTTCTATGGCAGGGAAATATCGGAAAATGCACATACCTGATGACCCAGGATTTTATGAGAAGTTCTATTTTACAGAGGGAGATTTAGGTTTTGAACCTATTGATACATCTATTGGTAGATTAGGGGTTCTAATATGTTGGGACCAATGGTATCCTGAAGCATCACGACTTATGACATTAAGGGGAGCTGAACTTTTAATCTATCCAACAGCAATTGGTTGGTTTGATGAAGATAGCAAAGAGGAGAAGAGTAGACAACTTGATGCGTGGATAACCATTCAACGTTCTCATGCTATTGCGAATGGTATTCCTGTTATTGCATGTAATAGAGTAGGTTTTGAGAAAGATAGTTCAGGTGTAATGGATGGAATACGATTTTGGGGAAACTCTTTTATCTGTGACCCACAAGGGGAGATAATTGTTAAGGCAGGAGTAGAGGAGGAGATTGTATATGCACAGATAGATAGTAACCGAACAAAAGAGGTAAGAGATATATGGCCATTTTTACGAGACCGACGCATTGGGGCTTATGGTAACTTACTAAAACGCTATTGTGACTAGAAATAGATTCTTATTCTTATTATAATTATAATTTGGTAGAATAGTTAAAAATATAGGAGTAGTAAATGAGTTATGAAGTATCAAAAGTAGAGAAAGGGAAAGATGTTTCCTTTACACGTCCAAAAGCTGAGTTTTATGAAGCAGTAGGTGGAGCAGAGGGGATGAAAGCATTAATGTATGACTTTTATGACATTATCTATGAGAGTGATATTGCTCATTTCTTCCCACAAGATGAAGATGAATTTGAGAAGGTGAAAGAGAAAAATACCAAATTTTTTATTCAAATGTGTGGTGGACCTAAAGTCTATGAAAATGAGACAAAGGGGATGCCACTAGATGAGTATATGGTTCGTCTGCATGATGATTTCTCTATTTATGAAAAGTCTCGTTATGAGTGGTTAGGTTGCATGGAAGAGGCATTAAGAAAGGTTGATATGGAGCAGAGAATAAAAGATGATTTTTGGGAATATTTAGAGAGTTTTTCTAAGTTAACAGTAAACTCTTTTTCAGATGGTTCTGTATATTATGCAGAGTACAATCCAGGTCAATAGTTTATTAATTATTGCAACTAATAATTAATGTTAACTAATTTATTAGCCTTTTTTCCCTATACTTTATCTAAATTAGAAATATAGGTAGGAATATTATGAAAAGTATAAAATTATTAGCAATTGGCTTAACGGCTATGATATTAACATCTTGTACAAAAGAGGTTACAAGTACAGTACAATATCCAGTTGGAGTAGAGAGACCTAGTTTAACTCCCTATGAGTTAAATGTTATTTCTGAAAAGATTTATCAAAATGAGACAGGTGGAAATCCTAAACATCTTATGTACTGGTCTCCAAATGAGAGTTTTGCTTCGTTAGGTATAGGACACTTTATTTGGTATCCACAAAATGAACCAAAACGTTTTGATGAGACATTTCCATCTATGATAGATTATTATGTTGCAAATAAGGTTGAAGTTCCACAATGGTTACTACGTGCAAGAAAAATTGGTGCTCCTTGGAGAGATAGAGACTCATTTGAACGTGCAAGAGGCGATAAAGAGTTTCAACAATTAAAGATGATATTGATGAATACAAAAGCACTACAGACACAGTTCTTTTTTGACCGATTACATGCATCAATTCCAGAGATTGTTAAATATGTAGCACCAGCACATAGACAACATATTATTAATAATTACAATGCTTTAGCAAAAACTAGAGGAGGGTGGTATCCTTTAATTGATTATATTAATTTCAAAGGTAAAGGTATAAAATCTACAGAGCGTTACAATAACCAAGGTTGGGGACTTCTTCAAGTTCTTGAAAATATGAGACCAGTACAAAAAGGAGCAGAGGCATTGGCAGAGTTCTCTAGGGTTTCATATTTGATTTTAGAGCGTCGTGTTAAAAATTCTCCTATAGAAAAAAATGAAAAAAAATGGCTTAAGGGGTGGAAAAAACGTACAGACAGCTATAGAGTTTCAATTCTTTAATATTCTTTAAAGAATCAATATTTTTTTTATAATTAGTTAGAAAAATATTAAAAGTGAAGTTTATAAACACAAAATTATAGATAACGTGATATAATATTAATATATTTCATTAGAGTTTATTTTTATTGTAAAATATTGTTTTATGATTTTTATATGTTTAAGGAGGCATAGATGAGAGAGATATTACTGGTTGGACTATCGGCAATAGTGGGGTATATTGTCTTTTCTGCATTTGGTACTACAGGCAGTACTCAAGAGGCTTTTCGTAGGATAATTGAACAACCACATACAGATATGCAACTACAACGAGAGTTAGCATATTCTAAATTAGCCAATGAAAAAGAGGCACGTTTAATTGTTTTAGAGAATCAACATAAAAAAGAGCAACTACAGACTTATGAACATATAAAAATTAATGAGAAAGAGAATAATACAAAAGTTGAACTAAAAGAGATTGACTCAAAGACTCAATCTGCCATAGTAAATATGAAAATTCATGCTAAAACAGTAGAGTCAACACAGAGAAATTATATCTATATCTTTATTGCAATTCTTGTTTTCCTACTTGTTTTTATCTACCTACGTTATCAAAAATATCTATCTACAATGGAGTTAGAGAAAGAGAAAGCACACGAAGAGATGATTGCTAAAAAAGAGTATGCTGAAAAAATTTTAACTCTATTAGCAGCAGGTAATTTAACCTTTGAGACAGAGAGAAAACTTCTTAAGGTTTTAGATGAGATAAATGGTAAAAAAATTGAAGAGAAGCCTACAATTTTATATCATCCAAATCCAGAAATTGCTCAATTAAATAGTAAAAATTAATTGAGTTTTAGTTCAAAGATATTTTTTCCATTTTTATGAAAATATTTTAGTTTATAGTTTAATCTATTTACTATATTATCTACTATATACAACCCTAATCCAAAACCACTATTTCGTTTCTCCTCTTGTGTAAAAGGTTCGAGATAGTAGGATAGAGGGTGTTCTAAACTCTTTCCAACTGAAATGACTTGAATCATATTGCTATTAGCAATAAGTGTTACCTCCTCTTCTCCATATTTCAATGCATTATCCAAAAGGTTTTTAATTGCTAACGCCAATAATTTACTATCTGTAGTTATAGCTTCATCTTCAATTTTAATATCTATTTTTTTCTTATTTGAGATAAGAAGAGTTATGCTACTTCTGATAATATCACTTAATGTTGTTTTTGCAATAAGTGGTTTAAAATCTTGTGTGGTTATTCGTTCAACATGAGCTAAATCTCCAATAAGCTCGTTCATTCGTTCAAAAGCACGAATTAGAGTCTCTTTTCCAATTCCATCTTCAACCATTTCAGTAGCTATACGTCCTCTTGTAATAGGTGTTTTTAACTCATGCATCATATTTCTCATAAAAAGATTTTTGGACTCAAGTAGTGTTCGTATATGGTATATTGCATTATCAAAACTTTGTGCAATTTTCCCTATCTCATCATTACTTTTTTGGGTAATTTTTATATTCATATTACCATTTGCAAACTCTTCTATCTGTCTATTTAGTTTTTTTAGAGGAGTAAGTTTTCTTATAATAGCTATATATAGAGATATAAATAGAGTAGCAATAAGTATTGCAATTAAGATTGTAATCTGAACTCTTAAACTTTTTGGTTGCATATCTTTTAGCATAAGATTATATCCATAACGCTTCAAATATATATATTTATTCTCTCCAATAGCAAAAATTTGCATACGTCCATATACAGATTCTCCCTCAAAGATAACCTTACCTTTGCTTAGAATAAGAAGACGACTCTCATTTAATGAGACTGGTTTTACATGAAAATTTTGATAGAATTTCTTTTTATCTTCCTCTGTAGGGTTTAATTGGGCAGTAGAGAGTAAAATATTTGATATAAGTTTATATCTATTTAACTCATCTTTTTTCTGCTTCTCTTTGTCCCAAGATATAAAGAGAAATAGTGCTGTTATAAGCATAGATAGAACCAATGCAAATAGCATATTTATAAATGCAGAGACAGAGATGTTTCTCATTAGAGACATACCATCAATTCTAAATCTTTTCAGTTAAAAGATAACCAATACCACGAACAGGCTTTATGTATGAGTTTTTATTATCAATGGCTGAAAGTTTTTGTCGTATTCGAGATATGATTACATCAATATTCTTAATCGAACTATTATCATCAATATGTTCAGAGTCGTATAGTAGATGTTCTCTTGAGACTGCAGAGTTTTTCTGTTTAATTAAAATAGATAAGATATCAAACTCTGCGGCTGTTAATTCAAGTAGTATATTTTTAAATATAACATGACGTGCATTATTATTCAGTTCAAAAAGAGATTTATTATCTGAATCTTTTGTTGATTTTTGTGTGCGTCTTAATATTGTCTTAATACGTGTAACTAATTCTCGTGGGTCATAGGGTTTTGGCATATAGTCATCTGCTCCTCTCTCCATAGCAATAACCTTATCGGTAATATCATCACGAGCAGAAGAGACAATAATTGGAATAGATGACTGTTTTCGTATTTTAGGTATAACTTCAAGACCATCAATTCCAGGTAGAGTTAAATCTAAAATAATTAAATCAAAATCATTTTGGGTTAACATAGAGAGACCCATATATGGTTCTTCAGCAGAGAGAACAGTTATATCAAATTTGTTAAGGTATTCTGTTAGAATTTGAGCAATTTCATAATCATCTTCTATCATTAAAATTTTTATGATGGTAAATCCTTATTTTATAATTGGGAGGGAATAGTATCAAGAGAAAGATTAAAGTTAAGTAAGATAGAATGTTATCAGCATTGTTCACAAGGGCTATTACAAAGGAGGTCTAAATATGTTCTATCAAGGGAGTATATTTCAAAGGAGTTCAATTACATACTTAATCTTGTGAACAATGTTGATAACATCTTTTCTTCTTAACCGTATTATAATATACAATAATTAATAGTCAAACAATGAAATATTAATGAATAGTTAATGGTCTACTATGCTATACTATATACTCATTATATATAAAAGGATTTATGTGGAATTTTGGAACCATATTTATGAAAATTTTAATCCTATTGCTGTTGATTTTGGGTTTATATCCATACATTGGTATGGGATTATGTATATATCGGCTCTACTAACAGCTTTATGGTTTGCTAAATGGATTATTAAAAAAGATGATATGCCTATATCAGAACTTTTGATAGATAATTACTTTATCTGGATAGAAGTTGGAATTATTTTAGGTGCAAGAGTTTGGTATATACTTTTTTATGACCCAAATACAGTTTACTATTTAACACAACCATGGCAGATTTTCAATCCATTTTCTAATGGAGAGTTTGTAGGGATAAGAGGAATGAGTTATCATGGTGCTGTAGTTGGTGCAAGTATATCATCATATCTATTTGCACGAAGAAATCCAGATAAAATATATAAGATACTTGATGTTGTAGCACTTTCAGTTCCTGTAGGTTTTGTTTTTGGACGAATTGGAAACTTTTTAAATCAAGAGTTAGTAGGACGTTCTACAGATGTTCCTTGGGGAATCTATGTTGATGGAGTATTAAGGCATCCATCTCAACTATATGAAGGTTTTTTAGAGGGTATTATTATTGCTATTATTATTTTTCTTTATAGAAAAAGAGCAAAATTTGATGGAGCATTAATTGGTGTTTACGGTGTACTTTATGGAACGGCTAGATTTATAGTAGAGTTTTATAGAGAACCAGATTCACAGCTTGGTTATCTATATGGAGATTGGCTTACAATGGGACAGATTCAAAGTTTCATAATGATTATTTTATCAATATTAATCTATTTTATATTTAAACAAATAAATAAAAACATAAAGGTTAAATAATATTTTAGATTAATCTAATATGTTGCAGGATGTTTAATATTAATTGTGTTATAATTTTGTAAATAAACTTAGGAGTATTTATGAAATTATTAAATATAACACTATTAGCTATTTTAACGACCAGTAGAATATATGCAGGTGGTGTCTTTTCTGAACCTATCTATGAGACAGAAGATATAGAATTTGCAGATGAGGCTGTTGTTGAAGAGTATCCACAAGAAGAGGAGTATATCGCTCCAGCACCAGTGGAAGAGTATGTTGCACCACCAGTGGAAGAAGAGTATGTTGATGAACCGATAGAGGAAGAGGTTACTCCACCACCTCCTCCACCACCACCACCACCTCCAGTTGTTAAAAATATTAAGACGAATGGTTTATATGCAGGTATCGGTATCTCTGCTGCAAAGTTTAAGACAAAGTGTAAATCTGTAGGTACAGCACAATGTTCTAACTCCACCATAGATAAAACAGCTGGATTAATGGGAAGAGTTGGTTATGATGTAAATCAATATATTGGTATAGAAGCTAGAGGAATTAGAACAAACTGGAAATATGATGGTGGAAAAGTTAAACATTTAGGTGTTTTTGTAAAACCAATGATACCTGTAGGTAAACAGACAAATATATATGGTTTAGCAGGTGTTGCCAAAACTACAACACAAGGTAGATGGCAACATGTTGACACTAAGAGTTTTGCTTGGGGTGGAGGTATAGAGTATGATGTTAGTACCGACAGAGCAAAAGAGGGTAGATATAGTAGAGAATTTGATGGGCATGGAGACCAAGAGAAAGGATTGGGTGTTTTTGCTGATTATGAACGGTTAATCCAAAAATCTGGTTCTCCTGACCTTGATACTATTAATGTTGGTTTAACATATGACTTTTAACTTAAGAGTATCTAGTACTCTCTTTTGTAGATAAATCAATATATAGTCTAGTAATTGCAATTAAAAAAGCTGTAATTGCTGGACCTAAAATCATTCCCCAAAAACCATAAGAACTCATCCCTGCTAAAATGGAAAAAAAGATAAGCAACTCATTGATTTTTATTGAACTGCGTAAAATATCCTCTTTGATATATTTGATAATCATTGGTTTAATAAATGTATCTGCTATGATAGATATAACAATAACAGAGTATAGTGCAATAACAATAGCACTATTATCATTATAATAGCTCCAAGCATATAGAGATACTGGAATCCAAACAACAGCTCCTCCAATAATTGGAATAAGAGATGCAAAACCATAAACTGTTCCAAGTAGAAGACCATTAAATCCGTAATAACTACTAATAATCCCAAATAGTATACCTTCAAAAATAGCAGTAACTATGATAGAGTAAAATACAACTTCCATAGTGGATGAAATCTCTGTTAAAATCTTTGTTCCTTTTCTATCTGAAAGAGGGAATAGTGATTGTAGAAGTATAAAAAACTGTTCAGAGTATAGATTGATAAAATAGTAAAATAGTGTTACAAAAAAAGTATTTTTTACAAATTCAACACCAACTGTTCCTGCATCTTTTAGTGTACTAAAGAGACTTAGAATCTTTTCACTCTCTATATTATAATCTATTACACCCTGAAGCATCGGTATCTTATCTAGTTGAGTTATAATCTTAGATAGAATCTTAGTGATAATCTCTTTATCTATATTTACAATATAGTGAATCCCAATAGTTGCAATATATGATATAGGAACAAAAAGGATAATCAATAGTAAAAAGCTTAATATTAGAGAGCTTATATAGATAGATGAGATTTTATCTCTTAATTTGTAGTGTAAATTTGCTGTTGCCATAGTCAATAGTAGTGCAACAATAAAAGAGAGAAGAAATGGTTGATAGATGCTATATGCACCTAAAATTGCAAATCCAAATAGTATAGATGTTATATATTCATTTTTTTTCATCATCATTTATCTCTATTTTCTAAGTTTAATCTAAAATATATATAGGATTTTTCTGTTGCAACTCTTCCTCTAGCCGTTCTCTCTATATATCCATTTGCTAGAAGATAAGGCTCTAAGACATCTTCTATTGTCCCCTCATCTTCGCTAAGTGCAGCAGCAATAGTACTTAATCCCATAGGTCTCCCTTTTGCAGATAGGAGAAACTCTAAGAGACGAATATCCTCTTCATCAAATCCTAAATCATTGACTCCTAGTTGGTCAAGTCCATATTTTGTTGTTTTAAGTAAAATCTCTTTCTCATTTGCCACCTCTGCAAAATCTCTAATACGTCTTAATAGCCTTAATGCCAACCGTGGTGTTCCTCGACTTCTTTTTGCTATCTCATAAGAGGCATCTTTATGGGTTACTTTATTTAGTTTAATTGAGGCTAATTCAACTATTTTACTTAACTCGTCAGAAGAGTAGAATTGCATTCTAAAGTGCATTCCAAACCGTTCACGTAGAGGGTGCGATAACATACCTGCACGAGTTGTAGCACCAATTAGTGTAAACCTAGGAAGTTCTATCTTTACTGTTTGTGCAGCAGGACCTGAACCAATAATAATATCTAACCTAAAATCCTCCATAGCAGAGTATAGAATCTCTTCTATGGCAGGAGACATTCGATGAATCTCATCAATAAAAAGAATATCTCCCTCTTCAATATTGGTTAAAATTGCTGCTAAGTCACCCGATTTTTCTACCATTGGAGCAGATGTAGTTTTTATTTGAGTATTCATTTCAGTTGCAATAAGATTTGCAATGGTTGTTTTCCCTAATCCAGGAGGTCCAAAAAAGAGAATATGGTCAAGTGCCTCTTCTCTTTTTCTACTAGCCTCAATAAATACTTTTAGGTTTTTTTTTATCTGCTCTTGACCAATATATTCATCCCAAGAAGAGGGACGCAGAGAGACCTCTTCAATATACTCATTATCAAATTTTTCTATATTAACAATACGTTCCACAATAACCTCTGAAATTAAGTACAAAATGATGGAAAATCATCACTATTTTAAATTAATATTATTAAGCACTTATAATTTTTT
The DNA here is from genome assembly GCA_947313765.1 of uncultured Sulfurovum sp. Classification (GTDB taxonomy): domain Bacteria; phylum Campylobacterota; class Campylobacteria; order Campylobacterales; family Sulfurovaceae; genus UBA1140. Next base: position 5,359 of record CAMZNQ010000116.1, on the reverse strand, counting down.
TAATGAAATAATACTATCTTCTATGTTATAGGACGATTTTGTTAATATGTATATTTATCACTTGGAAACTCTCTTTTTTTAACCTCATCTCCATATTTCTTTAAGTTCTCTTTTATCAATTTAGCTCCATCTAAATACTGTTTTACAAATTTTGGTTTAAACGGTTCAAAAAAACCAAACATATCAGACCATACCAACACTTGACCATCCATCTCAACACCTGCACCAATTCCAATGGTAGGAATATTGATAGCTTCTGTAATGGCTTTTCCTGCTTCAGGTTTAACTCCCTCAACAACAATAGCAAATGCACCTGCTTTCTCTAATGCTTTAGCATCTTCTATGAGTTTTTCAATATCTTCTCTATCTCTTCCACGTACTCTATATCCACCATCAGAACGTACAAATTGTGGCATTAATCCAATATGTCCAAGAACAGCAATGGAGTTAGTAGTCAATGCTTTTACAATATCTGCTCTCTCTTTTCCACCCTCTATTTTAACTGCCTGTGCATTTGTCTCTTGGTATGCTCTTGTTGCATTTTTAAGAGCCAACTCAGCAGAGGTATATGAGCCAAAAGGCATATCTAAAACAATGAGAGGTAAAGAAGCACCATTACAGACAGCTTGAGTATGGTAAATCATCTGTTCCATAGTTGCAGATAGAGTGTCATCTTTACCCAAAAAACTCATATTTAAACTATCTCCCACTAAAATCATATCTACTTCACCATCAAATAGTCTGGCAAATAGGGCATCATAGGCAGTAACCATAGTTATAGGTTCTACCCCTTTCATCTTAGAAATTGTTGTTAATGTTACCTTTTTAGCAACTCTTTTGGTCTGAATACTCATTATCTCTCTACCTCATAATGGATTGATTTACTGTTTTATTAAAAAAATGTATAATAGCACTATTATTTTAGAAAAGAGTTTATATTGAAAAAATTAGTAGCATATATTACCACTGGTTACCCTTCGTTAGAGTTCACAGTTGACATCTCATTATCTTTAGCAGAGGCAGGAGTAGATACTCTTGAATTGGGCATACCTTTCTCTGACCCTGTAGCAGATGGAGTAGTTATTGAAAAAGCAAATCTTAAAGCACTACAAGGTGGTTTTAGATTAGAGCATCTATTTGAAGCCTCAAAAGAGATTGCACCACATATTGATACATTATGGATGGGATATTTCAATCCATTCTATCACAAAGGAGTGGATTATTTCATCAACAAAGCAAAAGATAGTGGTGTTAATGGATTTATTATTCCAGATTTACCACTAGAAGAGGCTTTACCATATAAACCTATGATGAGAGATGCAAATCTATCACTAATAGATTTCATAGCTCCTACCGATAGTAAAGATAGAATTAAGCAGATTGTAAAAGATTCAGATAAGTTTATCTATCTTGTAGCCTATGCAGGAATTACAGGTTCAGGAGAGAGTGAAAATTTACAACCAATTATTACAGACATAAGAGAGTATACAGATACTCCCATATATGTAGGGTTTGGAGTTAATGAGAATACAGCTAAAGAGAAGGCACAAGGTGTTGATGGTGTTATTGTTGGTTCAGCATTTGTAAAAGTTCTATTGGATGAGTCTCTAAACCACTCAGAAAAGATTAAAAAAGTCTCTCTATTAGCTAAAGAGATTAAAGATAAAATCAACTCTTGACAAAAAAGGTAAAGAGTGATATAATACTCCTTGCCTTGTAACAAATTGTTACATTTCATGGGGGCGACTTGGTTTCGACTGGAGTAGTCGGAGCTATGTGCATGTCGGACTGGGCATTTCCGTTATACGGCTCAAAATGCATAACTGCAAACAATACAGATTACCGTCCAGCTTACGCAGTAGCGTAAGTTTTAACCCCGAGCAATCGGAGGACTGCCCTGCTAGTGAGTGTCATCTTAGCTAGATTTTGGGTATTACAATCTGATGACTATGCTCTGTGGAAGTCATGCCACAGTGTGAGAATCTTGACTGGTCTTGTATAGCTTTGGGTGTTGTGCGAAGCAAGATGAGATTAAACATCGCCGACTAAACATGTAGATTCATGGTTCTAGCTATTTTAGGACTGGGGTTCAATTCCCCACGCCTCCACCACATAACAATCTAACCTCATTTAAAACCCTCTACAAAGTACCTAAAAAAAGTAATCTAAAGCTATTTTATTGTTTAAGTTACTCTAATATATAGTAGTCACATCTAAGTTTAATAGTAGTAATATTAGTAGTCACTTTATAAAAAACTACCAAAGGACTAAAAAAATGACTTCTCGTTGATTCATGTTGATACTGTATGATATTTTTGGCTATGGTGTTGAAAAAGATAATCTATTTTCTTTATAAACTAAATAATAGTTTTTTAACTAATTAAAATAAATTGTTAATAAAGTAGCACTCATTGAAAATTAATTTAGAATTACTTATTAAATAATGAATTTTTTTCATAAAAAATGATATTATCAATCCATTATTTGAAGTTATCTTTAGTTATTAAAGGTGCTTAGTAATTATAATAATAATTATCAAAAAAGATAGGAGGAAACATGAAGTTAGGTTTTTTAGTCGATCTTAATCTTTGCATGGGTTGTAAAGGTTGTGAGATTGCCTGTAAAGTTGAAAATGAAGTGCCATTAAGCTCATGGCGTTTACGTGTAAAATATATAGATATAGGGACATTCCCTGATACCTCACGTTCATTTACACCATTAAGATGTAACCATTGTGAGAGTGCACCATGTGAGAGAATTTGTCCTGTATCTGCATTACATTACTTAGATAATGGTATTGTAAATATTGACAGTTCAAGATGTATTGGTTGTGCAGGGTGTATGATGGCATGTCCTTATGGAGCTATCTATATGGACCCAGAGTCAAATACAGCAGATAAGTGTACATATTGTGCTCATAGAATTGAGGGTGGATTGATGCCAGCATGTGTTGTTGCTTGTCCTGTTGAAGCTAATATTTTCGGAGATATTGAAGATGAAACTTCTCATATTTCAAGATATATCATGGAGCATCAAGGGGATGTGCAAGTAAGAAAGCCAGAAAAACATACAGACCCTAACCACTATTATGTTGGTGGTGGTAATCAGACACTTAATCCTTTAGCTCATGAGAGAATTGAAGGTTATGGATTGTTTAACAACATTACACATTTAGATACTATTGGAGACCCTCATCACTCTATTTTAGATAGATTCTTAACACCAATTTTTGGAAGTCATAATGACCATTTAAAAAATGAGAGTTTTGTAGATATGCCAAATGCTAGTACAGGTCACAAAGAAGAAGGGGGACACCACTAATGGATCACGTTAGCACAATAGAAGCAACAAAAGCAGTTGTTACACTTGACGTTGCACTTCCTGGAATTATCTGGGGTTGGATGATTACACTTAACATGTGGGCAAAAAGTATCGGTACAGGAGTTATTCTTGTAGGTGCATATCTGCTAATGAAACATAAAAAAGAGGATATGCCTAATCTTAGATGGTTAATGCCTCTTATCTCATTTATTGCATTAAATGTATTTTTATTGTTTACATTGGTAGACTTACATCAACCGTTAAGAATGGTTAATATCTTCTTATACCCACATTGGACTTCAGCAATTACTGTTGGTGCATGGATGGCTTCACTATTTACACTATTGATTACAATTATGGCACTTATTGGATTCTTTGATGAATTTAAAGATGTTCGTAAACATTGTATTCTTGCGAAAACTATGAGAAAAATTAGTGGTTTCTATGAGGGTATATTCCCATTTGTAGTATTACTAGCACTTCCTGTAACTATGTATACAGCGATTATTATGGCAGAATCTAGTGCAAGAGAGCTTTGGGCTGCACCTGCTGAAGTGATTCAGATGTTATTTGCTGCGTTTATGGTAGGTTCTGCATCACTAATCTTAATTGCAGGAAAATGGTCAAAAGAGGCTAAAAAAGATTTAGCAGTAGTATTGATGTTGTCTGTTCTATTCTCATTTTTAATGTATATGGGAGAGTACTTCTTCTCATTTAAAGCAGCTGAAGTAGAGGCTACATTGGCATACATTCACTCTGGTGGTTCTTACAACCTTCAGTTCTGGACAGCGATGGTTCTTGGTTATATTATTCCATTCTTTATTGCTTTTGGTTCATTACGTGAATATAATCAGATTTTAATGAAATTTGCAGCATTGACAACATTGATTGGTCTTTACCTTGCAAAAAGTACGTGGCTTGAAATCCCACAAATGATACCGTTAAGTTAAGGAGAAAATAGATGGTTAAGAAAATGAATAACGAAAACTCTTCTTTCTTTGAAAGTAGAAGAACATTTCTAAAAGGGGCAACATACACTGTAGCAGGTGCTGTTGTAGCAAAGGGTGTATTTTCAACAGTAATAGACACACCATTAATGGCAGAGGATACATTAGATGTTCTTCCATTAGAGAATGGAACACCTAAGCGTTATCCACCTCTTTCAAAGTGGGACTCTTTTACAGAGCTTGATGGTAATGATTGGAAGCGTGGTGGTGTTGGTCGAAATGGTGTTCAAAGTAAAGAGAACCCAGATGGAATTAAATCTACTGAATATATGTTAGTTCCAACAACTTGTTCTAACTGTGAGGCTCAATGTGGTCTTACTGCTTGGGTTGATATTGGTATCTATAAAGAGACTAAAAATCCAAAAGATTTAAAAGTTAGAAAATTTATGGGAAATCCTCTTCATGCAGGTGCTAGAGGACGTAACTGTGCAAAAGGTTACGCTGTTCAGTCACAAATGTATGACCCAGATAGAATACCATTTCCTTTAAAAAGAGCTCCTGGTTCTAAAAGAGGAGAGGGTAAATGGGTAAGAACATCATGGGATGATGCGATGAAAGAGATTGGAACAAAGATTCACAATACTCTTAAAACTGGAGATGAGATGTCTAAAAAACTTTTTATGCTTCATGTTGGTCGTCCAAATGAGAATGGTTTTGGACACCGTGTTCCTCACTCATTGGGTTGTGATGGGTATGACTCTCATACAAACATCTGTAGTGCTGGTGCAAGACAGGGTACAATTCAATGGTTTAATGATGATAGAAACTCACCAGATTGGGTAAATGCTAAGTTGATTTTCTTACAATCATCACATGCTGCTGATGCAGGTCACTACTTCCAACAAGCAGCAGGTAGAATTGCTGATGCAAGAAAAAAAGGTGCGAAGCTTGTAGTTATGGATCCTCGTATGTCAAACTCTGCAGGTATGGCTGATTTATGGGTTCCATGTTGGCCAGGTACAGAGACTGCTCTATATCTATATCTTGCAAACAGAATTCTTAATGAAAAAGATATTAATGGTGATGATTTA
>CAMZNQ010000115.1 GCA_947313765.1 uncultured Sulfurovum sp. | reverse complement strand
TATTTAGTCATTTTTTATGGGAGGAGTCTGTTTGGACAGTTGGAGAGGACAACAACCAAAAGAATTTTAAAAAGTTATCTTCTTACCATTTTTATATCCATTATGTAAAAGTTCTTTACCACTAATGGGTTCTTGTTTTTTTAAATTATCTAAATCCTTAACATGAAAATATTCTTGTGCTATTCCATTATTTTTAAACATTAAAAATTCAGCAACATTTTCAATAGGTGTAAAGCTTAATTTTGTATTTTTTAATCGTTCATCACTTTTTATTTTTTCACTTACTATTAAAGAATTTGAGGAATAACTAAACTCTGAAGGTAAAACATCAAAAAGATTTAATATATCATAGTTTAAATATGGCTTTATTAAAATAGCTCGTCTATTTCTTTTGTAGTTTGGAACAATATATAATGATTTCAGCCTATCAATATATCGTCTCTCCTTGTCATACCTATTTTTAAAACAAGTAACTACATAATCTTTTGTTGAAACTCTCTTTTTATCTTTTCCATAAAACTCAACTTTTTTAAAATTAAAATCCCAACTTTGATAATCACAAATCACGTCCCATAAAATATTTGAAAAGAAAAAATTATTTAAGGAAGTAATAGCTAAATCAAATGATATTTTTGGATTTTTTACCCTAAGTTCAATTATTTTTTGTTGACATTGTAAAATACAACCATCTTTCCAATCATCCCTATTGCAGTTAACTAAATCATAATCAAAGTGTATAGGATAGCCTACAATTTTTTTTTCTCTTGTTGATTTAGCTTCTGACATTAAATAATATTTATTATTCATTCTTTTCCTTAACTTATAATAATACATCCTGAATCAGAAGTATGATTATCTACTTCTTTATTCATAATAGCTTTTTTATCTTCTTTTGTTACCAAAAATATAGCGTAAAGTTTGAATCCAGAATCCCCTGCCTTTAGGCATGGGGAGTATGTCAATGCTAAGAACCAAACCAAAATAAATTATCAAAAATCATATAAGAGTAGATATAGAACACAAGCAATACTACTAAGTCATAATGGAAAAAGTGTAAATGAGTTAGCTGATATATTTGGATGCAAAAAAAAATCAATATAAATTAGATTTGTATCGCTTATGAAAAAGAGTTTCTAGGAGAAGAAAAAAAGAAAATTAGCAAAAGGATGTTGAAGAGGTTTTTCAAAAAAATAGGGATAAGCTATAAGAGGGCAAGAAGAAGTATATTTAAAGATACAAAATGGAAAACTTATTGGAGTAAATTGGCTCAAATCAATTCAGTTAAGGGATTTGTATATAAAGGGTTGTGTGATTTGTACTTTTTTGATGAGAGTGGTTTTTCAATGGATTCAAATATTCCTTACACGTGGTCAGAGGTAGGAACACATACAAAAGTTCCCTCAGATAGATATGCAAAAAGAATAAATGTATTAGGCTTCTTAAATACCAAAACCAAAGACCTTTTTTATGAAATGAGAACAGGTTCTATAAACTCTGAAATTACAGTTGCTCTTTTTAATAAATTTGCAGATAAAATTGATAATAAACCAACTATTGTTATCTTAGATAATGCCTCAATGCATACTAGTAAATTATTCAAAAGCAATATCTCAAAATGGGAAGAAAAAGGGCTTTATCTACTCTATCTTCCTCCCTATTCTCCTGAGTTAAATTTAATTGAAATATTGTGGAGAGAGATGAAGTATAGGTGGTTTGATTTAAATGCTTTTGCCTCTTTTGAAAAACTTTGGGTGCATGTTAAAAAACTCTTAGATGGCTTTGGGAAAAAATATGACATTAATTTTAGTTAGGTACTTAGTTAGTGTATAATAACCTACAATATCTGACGGATTTTCACTGTTTTCTAAAATATAAGTTCGTGTATTGTCTTTTAAAGAGTGTTGACTTGCCATTGAATGCAGATACTCATTAAGAGCACTCACTTCACAATCGAAATCTTTTCGATTGTGTCTTTTTTTGTCGAGCTGAACCGTTTGCATATTAAAGCTTTATCTGACCATTTTCATACGCTTCAAAAGCCTCTTGTAGTTTAGGATATATTTTAGATTTTCTATCAAGTGCTTCTAAAAACAGTTCAGAGTCCTTAGCACTTAAACAGATTGTGCTATTTGAAATAGAGGTATTAGAAATTGGTTTATCTACTATAATATTTTCGACAATACCATCTTTTAGATTTTGGAGCATAGAGAGTAAAAAATCTATATGGTTGCTATGAACATTTAATTGTATTGTTTGCACTATTGACTCCTTTTAAATTATTGATTTATTGTAACATAAGTGTCATAAAGATATTCCCTAATCTTTATTAGAGAATATTAGAACCTATATCCATCAAACCTCCAAAAACTCCACCCCACCTTTAGACCCAATT
>CAMZNQ010000114.1 GCA_947313765.1 uncultured Sulfurovum sp. | reverse complement strand
TTTGTTTGCAGTAACGACTGCTTTTCCATTCTCTAAAGCTTTTTTAACTAAAGCATAAGGCTCTTCAACTCCACCCATAAGTTCAACTACAATATCAATTTCAGGGTCATCAATAATATCTAAAGGGTTATCTGAAAGTTTAATTGAAACCCCTCTATCTTTTGATAGGTTTTTAACTACACCTGACTTTACAACAATCTTTTTTCCTGCTCTTGCTTCTAAAATATCTGCATTAGTCTCTAAAATATTGGCAACACTTGCCCCTACTGTCCCTACACCAAGTATTCCTATTTTTACCATAATATTGCCTTTTGAATTGATTTAATAATTATATATTATAGTAAAAAAATAGTGGGGTAATGCTTTAAGAGTCCTCAATATTCTATCTAAAAGTTATTTTGCGTTCTCACTCTCCACAACTTTTAAGAATTTCTTAATGTTTCGTCCTGCTTGACGGATTCTATTCTCATTTTCAATAAGAGCAATACGAACATACTCATCCCCATACTTACCAAATCCAATTCCAGGGCTTACAGCTACTCCTGCTTCAGTTAATAATCTTTTTGAGAACTCTAAACTACCCATTGCTCTACAAGATTCTGGGATTTTCCCCCAAATAAACATTGAAGCATTTGGTTTACCCATATGCCAACCTGCATTTTCAAATGATTTTAGCATAACATCTCTTCTCTTCTCATATAGAGGGATAATCTGCTCATCAGGAACATAATGGTGGTCATCTAGTGCAACTGTTGCTGCTACTTGAATTGGTGTAAACATACCATAATCTAACCAAGATTTAATGCTCTGCAACGCTCCAACAAGTTTTTTATTACCACATACAAATCCAACACGCCAACCTGCCATATTGTACGATTTTGACATAGTATAGGCCTCAACAGCTACATCTTTTGCACCCTCTACCTCTAATATAGAAGGGGTTTTATACCCATCAAATGTAATATCTGCATAGGCTATATCTGAAATAATATAAAATCTCTTCTCTTTTGCTAATGCTACTACTCTCTCATAGAATTGAGGTGTTACAGTGGCTGTTGTAGGGTTATGAGGAAAGTTTAAGACTAAAAATTTTGCTTTTGGTAATGAGTTATTTAGAGCATTATTTAAATCTGAAAAAAACTGCTCTTCATCAACCTCAAAATTCTCTTCATCAAACTTCAGCTCCATCTTCTCAACATTTGCTCCAGCTAAGATGAATGCTTGTGAATGGATAGGATATGTAGGGTCTGGAACAATTGCAACATCACCTGGGTTAGAGATGGCTTGAACTAAGTGAACATAACCCTCTTTACTTCCCATAGTTGCAACTACTTCAGTATTAGGGTCAAGCTCTACATTATATTTTCGTTTGTACCAATTACTCATTGCTAAACGGAGTTTATATATTCCCTTACTTGCAGAATAACCATGTGTTTTATCACGTTGTGCTGTCTCTCAAAGCTTATCTATGATTGGTTGAGGAGTTCTAGCATCAGGGTTCCCCATGGAAAAATCTATAATATCTGCACCTGCACGTCTTGCATCCATCTTTAAATCATTTATTTCAGCAAAAATATATTTTGGTAATCTATTTATTTTTTCAAACTGAATCTCATCAAACATAACTATCCTCTTTATTTTAAATTGGTGATTTTACCAACCACGTCTTCCATTCATTTTTCTAAACTCTCTTTTTGTCAAGGTTCTAATATCTTTATCATCAATATAGAAGTAGTGTTTTCTACTATCTGCTAACTCTATTGTTTTAACATCACTTACAATATCAACAAAACCGTGTCCTGTAACCAACAACCAATGACCACCTTCAATGTCAAATGGAGTTGATGTCTTTTTCATAAACTCTTTTCTTTTTTTTGTATCTACATTAATAAAACCAAACCATAAGTTACCACGTGTAGGGTTAATTGTTATGGTTGATATAGTAGAATTAGTAGACTTATCCTCTTCTCCATTAGAGTCAACAACCTCTTTAACTGCCTGAGCAACAACATCTTCTGCACCCTTAACAACCTCTTTTACTACAGATTCTGTACTATTTATGTCATTTTTAGGGTTTTCAGAGATTAAAGTAATTTTTTTTTCTGTAGGTGCAAGGGGAGTTACAATTGTAATCTCCTCTTTATCTAAATCTTTAACCAATACTCTGTTTGCTTCATTATCTGTACTATTTGATTCTAAAGCTTTAGTATCATCAAAAAAATCTTTTTTATCTTCAACATTCTCAATTACACCATCTAAATTACCTTGTGTATATAGATAGACTCCTCCAATAAGTAATGTTGCAACTACAACCCATTTAAAAATGGAGAAGTTGTTTCCTGAATTAATATCTTGATGAACCATTACAACATTTTCATCAGCAGGTTTATTCTCTTCAAAATAGGTTTTTACACGCTCTCTAAGTGCATCAACATCTATATCGGAATATTCTCGTTCTAAAATAAGTAAAAAACCTAAAGCTTTTACTCGTGTCAATTTTTCAAATTTCTCTTCAACTAAATTATTTAAATTATCTATTGAAATATTTGTTACATCAGATAATCTCTCTACACCATCTCTATCCATTATCTCACTAAATTGCATTTTCCATCCTATGTATTAAAATTGCTGCTGCTGAACTCACATTCAATGAATCAAACTCATGCTTCATTCCAATAGATACCATCTCATCTATCTTTGCTGTTGCACGTTTTGAAATACCTCTTCCCTCTGAACCTAGAACTAGAACTTTTCTCTCTGAAAATTTACACCTCTCAACCCTTGTTCCATCCATTGATGCTCCATATATTTTAAAACCAACCTGTTTTAATTCATTTAGAACATCTAGTGTATTTGGAATAATAACAAAAGGCATCTCCATTAATGCGCCAGAACTTGTTCGTATGATAGAAGCTAGATTAAGAGTTTTTACACCTGTTGCAACAATTCCATCTGCACCTAAAGCATAGGCAGAACGGACAATAGCTCCTATATTACCTGTATCTGTTAAAGTATCTAAGACTATAATGAAATTCTCTTCTTTTAAACTAGAGAGGCTAGTTTGAGCAAAACTCTCCATCTCAATCAAAATACCTTGATGATTCCCACCTCTGCTCATACTTTGAGCCCATTTCTCTTCTAAAAATTTTATCTTTTCTCTAAAATGGTCAAAAAGTTTTTGAGGTAAAATACCCTTTTTAGCTATATACACTGTTTTAATATCTGACTCATGCTCTTTTAGTGCATGTAAGCAGACTTGTTTACCATAAATAATCATGAAAAGATTTTATCAAAAATATGCTGTGTCTTTTCAGTAAACAACCAATAGAGTAATATTTAACGGTTAATAAGCTCTTGATACCAAGATTTTACAGACCTATCTGTAATTTTAGCTAAAAGTTTTGCTTTAATTTTTGGCTGTAAATCAAAAGCTAAGATATCATCAACATGGAGTGATTTAGATTGCTCTTTTTTAGATTCAATAACAACAACCCATTCACCTTTAGAGTTAATGGTTTTAAACTGTTTCAAAATATCTTTTGCAGTTCCTCTATAGTAATTTTGAAACTTTTTAGAAATCTCTTTTGCAAAAAAGAGTTCCCTACTCTCATCAATAAGGGCAATCTCTTCAATTAGTTTTTCTATGCGATGAGGAGCTTCATACAAGATAACATTATCTTTTCTATTCATTGCATCAATCAACTGAGATGAACGCTCACTACCTTTGTGTGGTAGAAAACCAAAAAAGAGAAATTTCCCATCTTTAAAACCTGAAGCAGCATAAGCCGTAGTAACAGCTGATGCACCAGGAAGAACATCATACTCAATAGAGTTTTTTTGACAATACTCTACCAAGATTTGACCTGGGTCGGAGATGATGGGCATACCTGCATCTGAAACATAGACAACACTCTCGTTACTTAACCGTTCAGATATTTCACTTAAACGCTCTTCTCCATTATGTTCATGAAAAGATAGAAACTCAACATCAGGATATGAAAAATCAAAACGCTCCTCTAGTAGACGCAATAATCTTTTTGTTTCACGAGTATCTTCACATAAAAATAGTGTTGCTTCTTCAAAATATCTTAAAGCACGAATTGTAATATCTTGGGGGTTTCCAATGGGGGTGGGGATAAATTTTAACATCTATTAGATTGAGTATAGGGTAGAGGTTAAGCTCTTCCCCATGAAAAAATTAAAGATTGTATTTTTTCTTAAATTTGTCAATTCTACCAGCAGTATCAACACTTCTTTCAGAACCTGTAAAGAATGGATGACACTCATTACAGATGTCAATTGTCATTTTAGCTTTAACACTTTTTGTTACAAACTCATTTCCACAAGCACATTTTACTGCACACTCTACATAGTTAGGATGTATATCTTTTCTCATTTTAAGACCTTAAAAGTAATTTTGATGATAGGTAACTAACCTATTCTAGCCATTTGGCTCTTCTCTAATAGAGGTTGTTGCAACCTTCTTGAGGAGACAACAGATTTTAGAGTGAAATTCTATCTAAATTAGTTTAAAAAATGACAATATATCACTACCCAATAAATATTAATGTCAAATTTTAACGTAAAGAGAACGGTGTATCTACTAGGCAGATTTACTTTTTCTATAAAAAATATAAAACACTTTAGATATAATTCTAATAAATTTAGGAGATAGATATATGGATGTAAGACACTACTACAATCCCAATGGTCAAGAGATTTTAGATGAAGGTATTTTTGGTGGTTCGCCAACAGGATATGTTGATTTTAACCGTTCTAAATATAAATGGGATACTAATATATATGATTTAATGAATGCAAATACATGGTTTCCATCAGAGGTTAATACATCTTCAGAGAAGAAAAATTTTGACAAACTTACAGAGAATGAACAAGCAATATATAAATTAACCTTTGCTCAACTAAGCTTTAATGACTCTGCACAAGAGGAGTATCTAGCCGATTTTAGAAGATTGGCAAATAATCGTTTAGTAAAAGCTACAATCTCTCTACAAATCATGCAAGAGGTTAACCACTCAAAGAGTTACGCTGTACTTCTTGATGCGTGTGGTAACTCTGATGAGGTATTTAATCTATATAAACATGATGATGCCCTTAATCTTAAGAACCAACAGATTTCAGAACAGTTTGCAAAATATATTGATGGTGGGTCTGTTGATAAGATGCTCCTCTCTGCTATGGCAAGTGTCAATTTAGAGGGAATATACTTTCTATTAGGCTTTTCATATATATATCTTCTTGGAGATAAAGTTCCAGGTGCTAGAGATATGATTAAATTTATTGCAAGAGATGAGTTAAATACACATCTACCTCTATTTGCTAATATCTTTAAAACCATTCAAAAAGAGAATAAAATCTTAACATCAACCATAGATTCAGCTTACACCATGATAGAAGATGCTGTTAAGATAGAGTTAGAGTATGGAAATTATCTTTTGAGTAAATATCCAATTATGGGTGTAACCCCTGAACTTATGGAGAGAACTGTATATAACTATGCTAATGATAGACTTAAAAAGATAGGACTTAATCCAATATTTAAAGAGACTGATAAAACATATCTACAAAAACTTGTAACAAAACATCTAAATATGAATGAAGTTAAGAGTAATTTCTTTGAGAGTAATGTATCTAATTATGCTAAATCTAGCATTGATTTAGATGATTTTTAATTTATACATGAGCAATTCAAAATTGGAGTTTGGGGACAAAAAAAGTTTTTTCATCAATCTTCTCCAGCTATAATAGTAAACCATTTTTTAACCAATAAATGGCTATATAAGCCGTAGATAATAACACAAACAAGCTAAGTAAAAGAGTAGTTTTTTTTCTAACTTTTAGTTGAGTTCTATTTACGGTAAGAGAAGAGAGAGCATCTCCTACTCCTATAAATGTTCCCATAAATAAAAATCCCCATAGTAGATAACCTACATAGAGATAATCAGATTGTAGCATACAAAATGGACATTTGTGGGTTGGTAGTTGATATATATATGTTCCAAAAAAGTATACAACAGCATAGTAGGAGATATATAAAAATAATCCATTACTTAAAATGTATAGATATATGTAATTTAAATTTAGTGTTATAATGACTAAGATATATAGAAGATAGAAGAGTGATAGTAAAATAGCTATGCTCAATCCAAATGGTAAAGGGTTAGCACTTTCAAATTGTCCAAATAGAGTAGAGCAACAGCTTACAGGAGTGTTTGCATCTATATTTGAGAAGTATTTAAAATCTAAAAAGAGTTCAACTGATATGGCTGTGAAAATGGCTAAAAATATCCAAGATTTCTCTTTAAAATATTTATAGTTTTTACTATTTCTATCGTAGTGATGTAGATAGAACCAAAATATAAATAGTGCGATAATGGTTAGTTTTAAACCCAATAGAACCGTTCCATACTCATTAGCACCTATTACTCCTGCTCCACACATTGCTCCTGAAACCAATATTGATAGGTTATCAATGGTAAAGATGAAATAGATAAGTAGAAAAAATTTAATAAAAAATATAAAAATAGTGATGGTTGTTACTAGGTAAGACTCTTTTTCTAGTCTAAACTGAAGAGGATTAAAGCTTTCAAAATCCCATTTAAGAAGAATTTTAACAGAGATTATGGAGGCGATTAAAAGAAGTAGAAAAAGAGTAGTCTCACTCAATAGATAGATGATAACTTCATTTGAAAAGAGTATCTGATTCATTATCTTATTTTGCCGTCAACCATTGAGATTATACGATTTGTAAAATCTAAATTCTCAAAGAGTGGGTCATGTGTTGCAATAACGATAGTTTTACCCATGTTGTGAAGCTTCTTAATGGTTTTAATAAATATAAGAGAGTTCTCTTTGTCTAAGTTTGCTGTTGGCTCATCACATAAAAGAGTATCTGGGTCTGCAACCAATGCTCTTGCTATGGCTGTTCTCTGCTTCTCTCCACCTGAAAGATTTGAGGCTATAAGTGTCTGTTTATGGTATATATTGGCAATTTTTAATGCTCTATCTACACTTTTGTCTATATCTTTCATTGATTTAGATGAAGGAATAAGAGGAATAGTAACATTTTCATAGACAGAGAGATGTTCAAAAAGATTAAAGTGTTGAAAG
>CAMZNQ010000113.1 GCA_947313765.1 uncultured Sulfurovum sp. | reverse complement strand
TATAGACACCATCACTTACTTTGATGACTCTGTTTTTCTTTTGTCTTGTGATGGTGTAATTGCCTATGCTTACTGCTTCATTGTCTGCGTTGTACGTGTAGTTCTCTGTACTTCCTGCGTAGGTCATGCTTGTAGGGTTAAAGTCATTGTTGTATGTGTAGCTTATGTTTTGGTTGAGTACACCACTTTGGACGATACTTGTTATTAGTGTACCATCGTAGGTGAAACTAAAGTTTTCACTCCCTTGGGTAATGCTGCTTACATTGCTTTGACAAGCATAAGTGTAGTTTGTTGTGCCTTCAGGAGTGACAATGCTTTCTACTCTACCGTTTACATAGTTAGTCTCTATACTCTTAGCACTTGGTTTCGTCACTTTGATGACACGTCTTTGTTTGTCGTAGGTGTAGGTGGTTTGTTTTTGTTCTGGGCTTGTGGTGTTGGAGAGTGTGAGTCTTGGGTTATGTGACATGGATTATTTTAGCGTGTTTTGGCTTTGGAATAAGGAAATAGGGTTGTCGTTGTCACCTCGTATGCCTCTTTCATTCGGGGTGAATACCATGTAGGTTTACCGTCCATTTTTATTTTCAGCAGGGTTATTCAAGTAATCTAAAAATTCTTTCGCCTCTTGAATATTCATTGCAATAGCACGATTTAATAAATCAAGAGCTTTTTCTGTATCTTTATCCATACCACCTGTTCCATAATATAGCATGACTCCATAAATGAAATTTGCTTGAGGAATACCTAAGTCGGAAGATAATTTAAACAAGTGTGCTGCCTTATTTTTATCTTCTAAAACAAATTTACCTTGATCATAATACACACCTAATGCATATAATGCTAGAGGATGATTAAGTTCTACCAATTTTTCTAAAGTTAAAATATGTCTTTTTAAAAATATATTTTCATTTTCATTTTCTTGTGAATATAAAGCTGATACAAGTAAGGCATCGATATTGGATTTTTGTATCAGTTGATTTAATAACAGATGTCCATCAAAAAATCCATCATCTAATTTTTCTATGGCTTTAAATAATAATGCTTTTTCAGGATTATTATTCATCTCGTTTATGAGTAAAGCATAGTTAAAAGGTGACTGATAAAACATATTATTTACCTCCTCTTGTCCAAGGTTGTCCTTGTGGTCCAGTACATTTAACTGTAACATGTTTTGCTTGACACCCTAATCTCTTCTTAGCTTCTTTTTCTGCTTCTTGTTCTGCAATTTTTCTATTTTTATGGCTTTTAACAGCTTGTTTACATTTTTGATTTTTTTCTTTAGGACAATTATTTGGAATATTATCATTACAACAAGCTACTACTGCACAAGTCCAAAGACCTTTCCTTTTATCTGGTGTAATTGGAGCTGTTCTTGATGACGCATCATCTCTAGTATCTCCTGAAATTAAACTTGCCAATGCAGCTGCACCTGCTGTAGCTAATTCTCCAACTGTTATACCGATTGCAATAGGTATCTCAATAATTTCGCTCAATAACCCACTAGGGTCAAACCCATTCACAGGATCCCCCAAAACATACCCATACAAATTAGAGTCCCCACCACTAAACCCAATAGGGTCTTTGGCTGTCCACTTCCCAGTGTAGGCATCATAATCTCTATAACCAAATCTAGTCAGCTTAGTATCAGAGTCATAAAGTCCACCTGCAAACCCAAACGGTACTTTAAATGTTGGATTTGAGTCTGTTAATATATTACCGAAAGTATCGTAAGATATTTCTTTTACGATGTTATGCGAAGTATCAGAAACTGCACGGAGTGAACCTACTTGGTCGTAGTGTAGGTAGTACTTCGCTCCGCTTACATCACGCATCGCTACAGGCATACGACCCTCAGCATATTCAAATCTCTGTTTTAGATTGTCGTTTGCGTCATAAATGGCTAGTAAAGTAGTAAGATTTTCCCAAAGGTACTTCTCAACCGTAGTACCATTGACTTCTTTACTTGCTCTTTGGTTTTTTGCATTGTGCTTGTAGGTTATAGTTTTAGTTGGAGTAGTAACTGCTAAGAGTTCTCCTCTAGTACCATAGCTATATGTTGTAGTACCCTGTGGCGTGGTCTTCTCTTTGAGGTAACCATCATCGTCATACAAGTAGCTGTTGTCTCCATAGACTACTAGATTATCGTCTAGTGTATACGAAGCTGTAATAGTTGTACCATATACTGTAGCCGATGCTCTGTTACCATTACTGTCGTAAGTGTATGACTCTACTGTTTTATGGTTTTTACGTACCTTGATAAGTCTTCCTCTTTCATCGTAGGTATAACGATATACTCTTTTTCTTTCTCCTTTGAGCTTTTCTACTTTTCTTACTATCTGTCCTGCTTTGTTTCTAAAGAGTCTTACTCTTAAAACATTGTCTCTTTGGTGTTTGAGTTCACCATAACGGTTATATTTACTTATGTGGGTGTAGATACCATCACTTACTTTGATGACTCTGTTTTTTTGTTTTCGTGTTATGTTGTAGGGGGCGATTGCCATCGCACCAACAGCCACAAGTTCATCATCATCATTATAGGTATAGTTCTCCGTACTTCCTGCGTATGTCATGCTTGTAGGTAAAGGGGACAGGCTACTTTTACACACAAACTACAACCTTTTTTGAATATTATAGCGTAAAACAAGTAACTATATTAAAATATCTAGCCTGTCCCCTTTATTTGTTAGAAGGTGTGAGTCTTGGGTTGTGTGACATGATTTATTTTAGCGTGTTTTGGCTTTGGAGTAAGGAAAAAGAGTTGTCGTTGTCACCTCTATGCTTGTGACCCCTATGCTTTGGGAACGAAAAAAACAATGATAGACCCCTCTACTTCCCTTGAAAAAAAAATTACTTCTTTATATTCTGGTAAAAATACTAAACCAAATGGTTCTGATTTTATCATTAAACCATTTTCATTAACTCCCCAATTTTTTTGCTTTTCATAAGTATCAATTATATCATATACCACACCTTTAGTTTTGTCATGCTCAAAGGAAATTACATCATTCAGTTTAATTATTTCTCCTGTTATATAATTCAAGTTAACCTCTTAGTTTACAAATTTTTCAACCGGTATCATTTGTGAGCTGAGTTGTTCTGGCTTTAAAACATATTTTTGCTTTTGCCAAAAACATTGACAATTATTCGGATTTTGATTTGCAACAAAAATATTATGATGTTAACCATAAACTCCATGTTGCATTTCATTATCTGGTATAATATCTAATGGTCGATACCCTATTGTTCCAATTGGTACAATTCTCCCTGTAATAGTTTTACATGGAGGGCAACCATCTTTGTTATTCTCACAAGTATCATCTCTAGTATCTCCTGAAATTACACTTGCCAATGCAGCTGCACCTGCTGTAGCTAATTCACCAACTGTTATACCGATTGCAATAGGTATCTCAATAATTTCGCTCAATAACCCACTAGCATCAAAC
>CAMZNQ010000112.1 GCA_947313765.1 uncultured Sulfurovum sp. | reverse complement strand
GGGACATTTGTTCTCTGTGTGCCAAAAGAGGATAAGGTAAGAGCTTTAGAGATTTTAAAAGCTACCCATGAGAGTGCAGAGATTATTGGAACGGTTACCAATCAATACCCTAAAAAAGTGATTTTAAAGAGTTCTTGGGGAACTAAGAGATTTTTAGATTTACCTACGGGAGAGTTGTTACCTCGAATTTGTTAGGATTATATCCTAGTTAATATTTGATTAATTTTGAGATACTATACTACCTATATTAATTATAAGGATATTTTATGAAAATAACAACCCCAATATTTATTGGTTTAACACTTTTAACATTGAATTCATTCGCAACAGCATCTACAGGAGAGGAGTTGACAAAGAAAAATTGTGCAACTTGTCACATCTTAACTGTTCCTAAACCTGAACAGATTCCTACACTAAAAGCTCCAGCAATGGAGGCTGTACTATTTCATGTTAAATTGGCATATCCAAAGGCAGAAGAGCAAAAAGCTTTTATCTTAGACTATATTCAGAATCCTTCAGAGTCCAAGTCTGTATGTGAATCAAACAAAGTATCTAAGTTTGGAGTAATGCCATCTGTAAAAGGAAAAGTTTTGGTTAAGGATTTGGAGAGTATAGCAGATTATATTATTGCTACTTATCCTAGTAAAAAGTTTGTAAACATGATTAAAGAGATAAAGGGAAATGGAAAATTAAACTCATTGAAAAACTCTCCATTTTTGATGAATCAAGATGCACTACCTCATCTTACAAAGATTTTAGTAGAAAATTGGACAAAAGGAACTCTTGGTTTAACAGATAAGCAGAAAGAGAAACTTTTAGTTATTAGAAAAGAGACAATGCAAGGTGTTAAAAAGATTAAAAAAGCACTATCTTCTTTAGAAGCAGAGGTAATGGAGATGATAGTAGATGAAGATGTTGAATTGAAAGATATTCAACCAAAAGTAGAAGAGATAGCTAAATTAAAAGCTCAAGCTACAATGATACAGTTTAAGTGTTTAAAAGAGAGTGTTCAGATATTAAATGAAAAACAACTAGAGTATCTTTTACCATTTTGGGATGCGTAATCTAATTTAAAGGGTATGTTTTACCCTTTCTTATCTTTCCATATTGATATTCATTATCATTTTTATTATTGTTTAAGACTTTTTTAGATATTCTCTCTTAAATTTAATTAAGGGAATAAAATATGAAACATAGTGTAGTAACGGGATTGCTCATGTTCTCTGCATCATTACTATATGCAGATAGTAACTATGAAGTAGATGGATATATCCGAGGGACTTACGAACATCATGATGTGAAAGAGGATAGGGTCTATATGGATGATGCTATTGGAGGGAAGATTCACTTTGAAATAGCTCCCACAGATGGAGTCTCATTAGGTGCAAGTTTGTATGGTTCTCAAGCTCTATTTCATGATGATAATCAAGCTCTTGTTCCATTAAGGGGAGAGAATCATAAATCCTATGCTATTGTTGGAGAGGCGTATCTTAAAGGGAAATTTGGAAAAACAGTTCTAAATTTAGGTCGTCAAGAGATAGATACTCCATTTGCTCAAATTGATGACATTGGGATTATTCCAAATAGTTTTGAGGCTTTAACGGTGGTTAATCATGACATTTCAGATACGACACTATTTTTAGGACATATCCAAAAGATGGCAGGGGTTGATGCAGAGGTTGTTGATAGATTTACTAAGATAAATGGCTCTAAAGGTATGCAGGTTATTGGTGCAACCTATGATGGCGTTGAAAATCTATCTCTATCGAGTTGGTACTGTCGACTAAAAGGTGCAGAGGTGGATAATATAAGCTATTTTGAGGGTAACTATGAGAGTAAATTTAAAAATTATGGCTATAGTTTGGGGTTGCAATATGCAAATCAGGGGCATAATATAGGAAAATCAACAAAAATCTTAGGTGCAAATTTGGCTTTAACCATCAATAGTATGGGGTTAACACTCTCTACAGCCTACAATGAGGTAGAAGATGGTTCAGCCTTTAGTGGTTTTGGTGGAGGCCCATTTTTCTCTAATTCAGAATATCTAATCATAGACAATGCAGGAGATAATGGCAAAGCAAAATGGATTGGTGGAGAGTTTGATGCTTCTATGGTTGGCTTAAATGGATTAAATATTGGATTGGGTAAAATTACACTAGAAAAATCGTCAGGCAAAGAGGCTACAGAGAGTGATATTGTTGCCTCTTATGAGATAGATAAAGATATGGAGATTTATCTTATCTATTCAGATTTAAAAGGTGCTAATGTTGATGAAGATGATGCCAAACATCTAAGAGTATATGCAAACTATAATTTTTAAAAAGGGGATATGATGAGACTTTATGATTTAAATAAAGATGATAGAGGTGTTATTTTGAAGATAGAGACAGATGAGGATTTAAAGGGTAGATTACACTCTTTTGGTGTGGCAAGAGGTTCGGAGTTTAGTGTAGAGGCTTGTTCTTTTGGAAAACAGACGATAGAGATTATGGTAGATGATACACTTATTGGTCTAAGAGGCGATGAGGCTAAAAAGATAGAGGTGGAAAAAATATAATGGATGGTGCAATTAAAATTGTCTTAGCAGGACAGCCCAATGTTGGGAAATCTATGCTTATCAATGCCATGAGTGGTTCAAATGGTTTAAAAGTTGGAAACTTTTCTGGTGTTACGGTGGAGAAGACAGAGGTCTGTTTTGAACACCATTGTCATCAGTTAGAGATGGTTGATTTACCTGGTACATACTCCATCAGTGGTTTCTCTCAAGAGGAGAAGGTGGCACATAAATATCTTTTAAATGAGGAGTATGATGTTATTATTAATGTACTTGACTCTACACACCTTCAGAGAAATCTACTCTTAACCTTAGAGCTTTTAAAACTCAATAAAAAGATGGTTTTAGCTCTAAATATGGCAGATGAAGCTAAAAAAGAGGGAGTAGAGATAGATGTGGCTCAAATAGAGGCTATTATTGGTGTTCCAACCATCTTAGTCTCTGCCAATACAAAAGAGGGGGTAGAGGAGTTACTAGAGAAAGTACATGAGGTTGCCGACTCTAAAAAGCGTATTCAATCCAATATTGTATATTCAGACCCAGTAGAGGAGGAGATATTATCTCTAAGCTCTTTCATGGATTCAAAAGCTTTTAGATTAAGAGATTTAACCAACCGTGAGATTGCTATTAGATTACTTTTTGAAGATAAAAACCTATATAAAGAGTTGCATGAAGAGCCGATTATGATAGAGCTTCAACCTCGTTTGGTTGAATCTTTAAATCATATCTATACTCATCATGATACCAAAAATATGAATGAGATTAAAGCCAATGAATATATTGCTATTGCTCGTGGTATTCGACTAGAGACAGTTAAGTGCCATAGAGATAAACCAAAGGGTAATAAAAATCGTACACAGAAGATAGATGGACTACTCCTCAATAAGATATTTGGTATTCCTATCTTTCTCTTTTTGATGTGGGGACTCTTTCAGTTAACGTTTGAGCTTGGTGCAATACCAATGGATTATATTGATGCAGGTATTGGATATTTTGGAGATGCTGTAGGTTCAATGATTTCAAATGATGAGTTTAGAAGTCTAATTGTTGATGGTATCATCGCAGGGGTAG
>CAMZNQ010000111.1 GCA_947313765.1 uncultured Sulfurovum sp. | reverse complement strand
ATCTTTTTCAAGAAGATGAAGAACCCACTGATGAAGATGAAGAACCCAGTGATATTGAAAAATCTAACATTATTTTAACATCAAAAAATAGTGAAGTAATTTTTAGAAATCATCCCAATGATACAAAATCATCTCTATTAACAAAAACATTAAAAATAGTTGCTATTATTATTGCACTCTCTTTTAGCTCTATCATTCTTCTATATACTTCATTTGGAATTATGTTAAAAAACTCTAACCAGAATGAAATAAAGAAACAATATTCAATGAATTATGATACAGAAGAGTATAATGACAGCAAAATTATATTCTATAACAATGAACTTAAAGATTCTTCTCATAAATTTTTACTAGCAGAGAATATGTATGATATTTTTGAAGCCAATACTAAAAGAGAGATTGCGTTATCATGTATAAGAGTCCTACGCAAAGAGCATAATGGGACTAATGAATATGGAGTAGACAACCAAATAAAATGGTTTAAACAAAACGCAATTAATTATTATACAACCAGTGAAGATAAAGTGAAAAAAGCTGTAGGAAATGAAAATTATTTAAAAAAACATTCTCTTGAATACAATGGATACCCTTTATACCAAATATATAAACAACTACCAAATAGATGTACAGATAGATTAAGTGTCAATACTATCTACAATAAATTTATACCTCAATATATTAAAAGTCAAGAGAGACGGATTGATAATTATTATATCACTTACAATCCCAAAGAGTCCATAAGAAAACGGTATAAACTATGGATAGATAGTCTATATGAGAAGTATCCACAATATAGTAAAAGAGTTAATTCTTATTAACTCTTTTACTCTAAATCAAAAGCGACTTCACTAGCCCATTCACTTAAGACTTTTCTGTCGGCATCATTCAATTTAGCCTCTTCATGCATTAAAAGATAACTTGGTAATGGCATTTTAGACTTAATTGCTTTAGGTATTTTTTGAAGATACTTAAGCTTTTTCTCATCGCTATAATTGTTCCATGTAGAGAAGTTAAGATGCTCTCTACCCTCTTTTAATGGTTAAGAGGAGTTTAGAGAAGAAATTGAAGGGGTTGTTGGAGTCGCATTAAACTTTTATTGATATAAAAGAGTAACTAAAAATAATTTTTATAACAATATAAAGGAAATAACTCTATAATCACGCCACTATATTTTAGGAGGATAGATGCTTCGATTTGCCACTTCGCCCAATGGCGATATGTACACAGATGACCTTTTAGTTGCTATTTTGAACTATCTAGTTGCACAACAGAGAGAAGAACAGTTTTTAGTTCGGATAGAAGATATTGATATAGAAACTGATATGGAGGGGAAAGATACAGAGATTATGATGATTTTAGAAAAATTTGCACTTAAACATAGTGCTGTTTTTCATCAAACTGAACATCTAAATCTACATCAAACCTTAGCCATTAGACTCATTAGAGAGGAAAAGGCTTTTATCTGTAGATGTGTTGAAGAAGATAGATGCTCTAGGGATTGTAAAAATCTCACAAAAGAGGAGCAGAGTAAAGATGAGTTTATCACTCGAATAGATAAAGAG
The DNA here is from genome assembly GCA_947313765.1 of uncultured Sulfurovum sp. GTDB lineage: Bacteria > Campylobacterota > Campylobacteria > Campylobacterales > Sulfurovaceae > UBA1140. The sequence goes on along the minus strand of CAMZNQ010000111.1, from coordinate 10,003 downwards.
TCTATTACCATACTAAAAAAAGATGGTAAACCTACAAGAGATTTTGCAGTTGCTTGTGATGATATGATGAGTGATATATCTTCTATTATCTCTAAAGATTGTGACATAGAAAATAGCTCTAAACATGAGACAATTAAATCTCTTTTAGGTTATGATAAAAAGATTAAGTATCATACTACTCCTAATGTTAAAAACAACACATCCATAAAAGAGCTTTTTTTAGAGGGGTTTATCCCAGATGCGATATTGAACTATCTACTACTTCTTGTAAATCCAACAACAGCACCTAGAGAAATTTTTACTCTACCTGAAGCGATAGATTGGTTTAATTTAGATTTGATGGTTAAAAAAGAGATTGAGTTTGATATTGAAAAGTTAAAAAATATAAACTCTGAACATCTAAAACGTATTGATAATAAAGAGATGTCAAAACTCTTTGGATTTGCTGATGAGGATATTGGAAAATTAGCAAAACTATACTTAGAAGAGGCAACTACAATTAAAGAGTTAGAGAAGATAATTACTCCAATCTTTAAACCAAAAAATTTCAATGTGGAGTTAGGAGATGAGATGAAGATTATCTCCGACATTATCTTTGATTCTCCTGCTTTTGAAGAGTTTGAAGAGTTTAGAGAGTATACGTTAAAGAGAACTCAACTAGAAGAGAATATATTTGATAAAGCACTTGCTTACCTCTTGACAAATAGAGAAGATAGCTCTAAACTTTCACAAATATACCCATATATTAAATCTTACATTTTGGAGGTAGCCTCATAATGGAAAATCTTATTATTGCACCACTACACCTGATTATTACAATCTACATTTGGATTATTATAGCCTCTGCTATATTCTCCTTTCTACAACTTGACCCACGTCAACCTCTAATAGAGATTGTTGAGCGAATGACTCAACCAGCATTTAGTTTCATCAGAGAAAAAATGCCATATGTTGTTATTTCAGGGATTGACCTATCTCCACTTGTTCTCCTAATCGGATTAGAGTTTTTAGATAATGTCCTAATAGGTAGCGTACTCTTTGCTATATTGCAGATGATACATGCCATTATATTTACCTTTGTTCTAATTATTATCATAGCTTCTGTTCTCTCTTTCATCCCAGTAGACCCTTACAATCCAATTGTACTAACAATCAATCGCTTAACACAGCCTATGTTTAGGTGGGTTCACAATAAATTTCCATTTCTCATAGTTGGAGGGATTGATTTATCTCCCATTGCTATTATCATAGCTCTACAGCTATTAGATACATTTATATCTCAACTTTTTGCAGGATTATAGTGAAAATAGTTCTATTAATAATTTTAGTATTAAACATATCTCTACTCTCTAAAGATTTAAATCCATCTCTTAAAGAGATAGAGAGTATGCCCTCTTCAATCTCTAAAGATTACTTTATTTGGCGTTTTCTTCAAGAGAAAAAGACAACAAAAAAAGAGGCATTAAGTGCCTATAGATTGATAAAGCGTGAAAACAGTAGATTGAAAAAAGCTATTCGTAAAAAAGTAGGATATGTTCCAATAAAAAAAAAGAGTTCTACAAAAAAGCGAGATAGTAAAAACTTCATCATCTACCCCTCAACAGCAGGAAAAAAGCGTTATAGGAGTCTAAAAAAACTAAGAAGACTCTATCGTAAAATCAAGAAACAGGGAAAATACTCCGATGTTCTACAAGTTTTTACAGCAAATAGCCCTTTTAAAGAGTTGAAAAAACTTCCAATAAAGACACAACTATACATACTAAATAAAACACCTTCCAAATACTATAAAAGATACTTTAACCATCCATTTACAAAAAAAGAGGTTGAGAAATTTTCAAAAGAGAGAGCTTTCAATAAGACTATTTTTAAGATTGTTACAACCCATAAGCTACAAAAGGCTAAAAAATCACTTCTTTTTGATTCAAATGTCAATAATTTAGATTTTGAATCCAATTTTCTACTAGCGATGAATGCTATTGAGTTTAAAAAGATAAACTACGCAATTAACTTCTTAACTATTGCTAGAACAAAAACAGATAAACAGAGCCAATATGACCAAGTAGACTTTTGGTTATATCTAGTTACAAACTATAATGGTTTTTTAGATAGATTGATGAAGAGTAGTCAAATAAATATATATACATTACGAGCTAGAGATATTTTAAAAAAGAGTTATCCAAAAGTGGTTAGACCCATCTTAAAAGATGTAAAGATTAAAGATTTTAACATAACAGACCCTATTGATTGGGAAAAGATTAAAATAGCAATGAAAAAAAATCCAAATGAGTTAAATGAACTTGCAGAAAGATACAAAAGTGCCGAGACTGTAGGAGTATATAGTTTTCTAAAAGAGAAAGCCTCCAAGTACAAAACACCCTACTACCCTCTACCCTATCCTGATGCAATGAAAAATTTTAAAACCAAAAGAAAAGCAATTCTATATGCCATAGCACGACAAGAGAGCAGATTCGTTCCTGCATCAATCTCCACATCTTACGCTGTAGGAATGATGCAAATCATGCCTTTTCTCATTAAGAGTCTTACTAAAAAACGTCACAATAAAATGGATTTAAATGAAATATTTGACCCTAGAGTTGCAATCTCTTACGCAAATCAACATATGGACTATCTAACTTCATGGCTCTACCACCCACTCTTTATTGCCTATGCCTACAATGGAGGAATTGGATTTACAAAAAATCGTTTAAGAAGAAAACATCTATTTAAAAAAGGGAGATATGAACCCTACTTAAGCATGGAACTTATAGACTACAGAGAGTCAAGAGAGTATGGTAAAAAAGTATTGGCAAACTATGTTATCTATCTTAACCTTTTAGGTATTCCAACCAAGATTTCTCCCCTTTTAGATATTTTAGATAAGCCTTCTAAAACAGATAGGTTTAGAAGAAAATAGATTATCTTCTCCTAAAAGGCTTAATAGGGTTACTCTCCTCTTCTGATTTAGAATAGGTTAAAATATCTCTTCCAAAACGTTCATTTTCAAAGATAAGGGTTAATTTATTGCTATTTACTTTTGGAAATTTAACCTTGTAGTAGTTGCTCCAATTATTCATCATTGGCATCTCGTAACGCAAAGGGTCGTTATTGTCTAAAAGTTTAATATCAATAGGAAGATGACCGTTTAGAGTTAAACTATACCCCTTTTTATTGAATTCTGAATGTTCAGAATTAGTAATAAAGACTACTACAAAAAAATACTCTCCATCTTTCATCTCATTTTTAAATCTTTTTTTACAAGTTCTTTGAGCAAAAACAGGGTTAAGATAGGTAGCTGTAAGTAGTGCTTTGGTCTCAAAAGATGCCATAAGTTGGGCTTTATGTGTATTTCTTAAACTTATATCATATATTTCATCTTTGGTAAAGAGTTGAGCAAAATCTGAAGTCTCTCTAATTCCACACTCATCTTTTTTCGCAGAACAACCAAACATCAAAAGTGATGATAGTATAAAAACCATTTTTTTTACCATTGAAATAAACCTTTAATTAACTATATATATACCAATTTTAACATATTTTCTATTAACTTTTAAGTATAATTACATCGACTAAAATATAAGGAAACCTATGAAACACTTTGCTGTCGCATTTACAGGACCTTCTGGTAGTGGGAAAACTACACTAATTGAGAAAGTAGCTAAAGTTTTAATTAAAAATAGAGAAGTAGCCATAATAAAACATGACCCAAAAGATAAAGCCATTTTTGACAAAGAGGGTAAAGATAGTTATAGATTTTCAAAAATAGGTGCTGAAGTTGTAGTTGCCTCCCCTACTCGCACTACATATTTTTCAAAAAGAGATAAAGATTTAGATGAAATTATTAGGATGTTTAATAGTTTTGATATTCTATTGGTTGAGGGGCTAAAGACTCTACCTCTACCAAGAGTTGCTATATTTAGAAACAAAATAGAGGAGAGTTATCTTGATTGTAGTGAAGCGATTGCAATTGATGATACTATTAATATAGAAGAGTATACTATTCCACCCCATATTGAGATATTAGATTTAAATAATACAAATCAAATAGTTGAATGGATAGATAGAAATGCAAAACGTGTATAAAGGAGTAAGAATATGAAAGAGATATTTGAGACAATAAAAGAGGTTGCATTTGAGATTGATAGTGCAATTAAAAGAGCTGATTTGGGTTATTCAGACTCTGAAAACTCTTCAGGAGAGGAACAGCTTAAATTAGATGTTCAATCGGACATTATTATAGAAAAAAGATTTGCCTCTGTTAAATCTGTTAAAGCTTTAGTGAGTGAAGAGAAAGAGGGTGTTTTAGAGCTATCTTCAATAGGAAAATATACTATCTGTTACGACCCACTAGATGGTTCAAGCCTTGTTGATGTAAATCTATCTGTTGGTTCTATATTTGGAATTTATGAGGGAGAGCTAAATGGAGAAAATCTCATAGCCTCTGCCTATGTTGTCTATGGACCTCGTATTGAGTTAGTCATTGTAGATAGAGCGTCAAAACCAAAACTATATCGTGTTGTAGGTTCAGAGTTTAAATATATTTCAGATATTAAAATGGATGAAAAAGGGAAACTTAACGCATCTGGTGGAACACAACAGAACTGGTGTGACTACCACAAAACATTCATAGATGACCTATTTCAAGAGGGTTACAGATTACGTTACTCGGGAGGAATGGTTCCCGATTTACATCAAATCATGCTAAAAGGTGGTGGACTATTCTCATATCCTGCAACATCAGATAGACCAAATGGAAAGCTTAGACAACTATTTGAAGTTATCCCGTTTGCACTTATGTATGAACAAGCAGGTGGTCAAGCAGTTAACCATAAAGGAGTTAGACTTCTTAAACTTATCCCCTCCCACCCTCACGATACAAGCCCATGCTTTTTTGGTTCAAATTATGAGATAGAGGCTTTACGCAAAGCTTATGGAATGAGAGAGTAGAGAGTGGAAAAAGTTTCATTGGATGAGTGGGAGATAGAGTTGGAGATAAAGAGTAGAGAACTCAAAATATGTCAAGAGGAGTATAATATTAACTCCTGCCTATCTTGTTCAAAAATAAATAGTTGTAAGGTTCGTGATGCCTACGTTCATGCAGTATATAATAGCATGAATAAGGGTGCAGGAGGTGGATTTGAATTTTAAAAAACTCTTGTCAAGTTTTTGGTTTTGGGTACTTATTGTACTCATTGGTAGTCAATCTATATCTATGAACATATTAGCCAAACTAAAAAAGAATCCCAAAGAGGAGATTAAAGCACCTGAAGAGATTATGAACATATTAAAACGTTCATGTTACGATTGTCACTCTTCAGAAGTGAAAGAGCCATTTTACTATAATATTGCACCTATGTCATGGATAGTACAACAGCATGTGAAAAATGGTAGAAGAGTGGTAAACTTCTCTAAGTGGTACACATATAATAAAGATAAACAGTTAAAAGTGATGGATAAACTTCCAAAATCAATTATTATCCGTATGCCTATGCCATCATATCTATGGATACATAAAGAGAGTGCTTTATCTAAATATGAGAAAGAATTACTCACTAAATGGTCAAAAGAGATAAAAGAAAAAATTAAATAGGATAAATATTGTCCTATTTAAAATAACTTCTGCTATAATCCAACCATAAAAATAACAAAAGGAATTAAAATGCCAAAAATTAACAAATACCAAGATATCTCTGAGATTGATAGAGAAGCAAAAAAAGACCTTATTGATAGACACTCTCCGTTTATCACTTGTGCAGATACAGCAACTGCTGGTGAGCCATTTGAAGTAACTGTTAAAATGGGTAATGAATATACTCATCCAGATGATTTTGACCACTACATTGAGTCTATTACTCTTTTTAATGGAGATACAAAATTAGCACAAGTTACTTATGTTCCAGGAACTCTTGGAAATATTAAAGCACACAACACTACTACATTTACAATCATTCCAACAGGAAAAAAACTTAAATTGGTAGCTCACGGATACTGTACAAAGCATGGTATTTGGGAAGGTACACCTGTAGAAGTAGCAGTAAACTAAAAAATCTACTCTAACTTTTTAAAACCCTCTTTGAGGGATTATATTCTACTCTTCATCTCTTTCACCATGTTCAATATCTAAAAACTACATTACTACAAATAAGATATAATACCTTTTTTAAAAAATGGAGCATTATATGAATAGAAACTACGGTATTGATATTTGGGGAGATAATAACTTTATTATAAAAAAAAGTACAATAAATGTTAACCATAAAAGCCAACCCTCTCTGCTAGAGATTACACAAAAGATTAGAAGAGATGGATATAAAGGGCCTGTACTCTTAAGATTTCCACACCTCATCAAAAAACAGGTCTCTACTCTCTACAATGAGTTTAATCGAGCCATAAAAGAGTTTGAGTATGGAGGAGATTTTCAAGCTGTTTTTCCTCTTAAAGTAAATCAATTTCCAAATTTTGTACATTCACTCATGGATGTTTCTAAAGAGTACAACTATGGACTAGAAGCAGGAAGTAAAGCAGAACTACTTATTGCCATTACACAAACACCCATTGGATACCCCATTACAGTTAATGGATTTAAAGATAAAGAGATGATTTCACTCTGCTTCATAGCTTCAAATATGGGTCACAACCTTACCATTACCATAGAGGGATTGGGTGAGCTTAGAACTATTATAGAAGTAGATAGAGAGTTCAATCAAGATATTAAACCTAAAATAGGAGTAAGAATCCGACTACATAGTACAGGAGTAGGTAAATGGGCAAAGAGTGGAGGATATGGTTCTAAATTTGGATTGACATCAACAGAGATTCTTGAAGCCTACTACTTAATGGAGAAACACAATCTATTGGAACAACTATGGATGATTCACTTTCACATAGGTTCACAAATGAGTGAAATAGCACCACTAAAAAAAGCTTTGAGAGAGGCAGGAAATATCTATGCAGATTTAAAAAATAGAGGTGCATACGCACTAAGTGCCATAAACATTGGTGGAGGTCTTGCTGTTGAGTATTCTCAACATAAATACTCTAAAGAGATAAACTATGAACTATCTGAATTTGCAAATGATGTTGTCTTTCTAATCAAAGAGATTGCTAAAAATAAAAAGATTGATGAACCAGATATTTTTACAGAATCAGGACGCTTTATTGCCTCTTCTCACTCTGTTCTCATTACTCCTGTATTAGAACTATTTTCACAAGATTATAATGAGAAATCTTTACGTCTAAAAAATAATAACCCTCCCCTAATCTCTGAACTATATGAACTATACCTAGAGCTAAACTCCTCTAATGCTAGAGAGTATCTACATGACGCACTTGACCATATTGAGAGCCTATTAACTCTATTTGATTTAGGATATATTGATTTAGAAGACCGTTCAAATAGTGAGATATTAGTACATCTTATTGTAAAGAAATCTATTGTTTTACTACAAAATGAGGGGTTAGAAGAGCTTAAGAAGCTACAAAATAAGATTCAAGAGCGTTATCTAGTAAACTTCTCCCTATTCCAATCTATCCCTGACTTTTGGGGTCTACAACAAAATTTTCCCATGATGCCAATAGATAAACTAGATATTGAACCAACAAATCCTGCAACACTTTGGGATATTACCTGTGACTCTGATGGAGAGATAGCTTTTGACGATAATCTACCTCTCTATCTACACGATGTAGATGTAACAAAAGAGGAGTATTTTTTAGCATTTTTTCTAACAGGAGCATATCAAGAGGTTTTAGGAATGAATCATAATCTATTTACCCACCCAACAGAGGTAGTTGTAAATTTTGATGAAAATGGAGAGTACCGTTTAGATAAGTTGATAGAATCGCAAAATATCATGGATGTTTTAGAAGATATTAATTACGATAAGAGTGTTTTGGATAAAAAGTTAAAACTACAGATTGGAAAATCTGATTTATTGGGTAAACTATATCTCTATTTAAGCGAGAACAGCTATATTAAAACTATTCAAGCTAATAATTAGGAGAGATAATTGAATCTATTTAGAAAAATAAAAGAGGACTTCTTAAATGTCAAACGAAATGACCCTGCTCTACACAATACATTTGAGCTATTTTTTAACTATCCTGGACTCTGGGCGATGTTCTTCTATCGAATATCAAATACTCTATACAAATTAGGATTAAGATTTCTACCAAGGTTCATCTCTGCTATTGGACAATTTTTAACAACGGTCGATATACATCCTGCTGCAACTATTGGTTGTCGTGTTTTCATTGACCATGCTGTAGGTGTTGTTATTGGAGAGACAGCAATTATTGGAGATGATGTAGTCATATATCAACAAGTTACACTCGGTGGAGTTAGTACCTCTCATGGAAAACGACACCCGACCATAGAGGATAACGTAATTATTGGAACAGGAGCTAAAGTTTTAGGAAATATTACCATTGGAAAAGGTGCAAAAGTAGGTGCAAACTCAGTTGTCATAAAAGATGTACCACCTTACGCAACAGCCATTGGTATTCCTGCTAGGATTATTAACTGTGAAAATAAAAATTCTGAACTTCGTCACGATATGTTACCAGATGTCAATAAAGAAATTTTTCACTATCTCATAAAGCGTATTGCTGTTTTAGAGGAGACAATAAAAACAGGAAATGTTGAACTTATGGAGAAAGAGGACCATGAATTGAGTGAAATCTACTCAACATTTATTAAGTCTATGTAGTAGAAAAATATGATGTTTAAATTTTAACTAAAAATTCTGTATACTTCTAAGATTTTGATTAGTACAAAACATACTTTTTACAAAAGGCTAAACCATGCTTTCACAACGTATACAGACACTCTCTGCCTCTTTAACCATTGCTATCTCTTCATTGGCAAGAGATTTAAAAGCTAGTGGAAAAGATGTAATCTCTTTCTCTGCTGGAGAACCTGATTTTGATACACCAACAGCTGTCAAGGAGGCTGGAAAAAAGGCACTTGATGACGGATTAACAAAATATACTGCTGTTGCAGGTACTCCAGAACTTTTAGATGCTGTTGCAGATAAACTTAAACGTGAAAATGGACTAAGCTATAGTGCAGACCAAATTTTAACAAATAATGGTGCAAAACACTCTCTATTTAACCTTTTTCAAGCCCTAATTGATGAAGGAGATGAGGTTATTATTCCTGCCCCATATTGGGTAACATATCCTGAATTAGTTAAATACTCTGGTGGAATATCTGTTATTATTGATACTAATGATGATAGTGGATTTAAAATAACTCCAGAACAGTTAAAGTCGGCTATTACTCCAAAGACAAAAATGCTAGTTTTAACATCTCCTTCAAACCCAACAGGTGCTGTATATTCAAAAGAGGAGCTTGAAGCTTTAGCAGAGGTTCTAAAAGATACAAACATAGTCGTAGCCTCTGATGAGATGTACGAAAAATTAGTCTTTGGAGATACTAAATTTGTCTCAACTGCCTCTATCTCTGAAGATATGTTCAACAGAACCGTTACCATAAATGGACTAAGTAAATCAGCAGCTATGACAGGTTGGAGATTTGGATATTTAGCATCTGCAAATAGAGAACTTATCTCTGTAATGAATAAACTACAATCTCAAAGTACCTCAAATATCAACTCAATTACTCAATCAGCAGCAATAGTTGGACTTGATGGAACTATAGATAGAGAGATTGAGGAGATGAGAGTAGCTTTTGAGAGTAGATGTAATGAAGCTGTTGAACTATTTAATGGTGTAGATGGTCTCTCTGTAGTAAAACCAAACGGTGCATTCTATCTATTTGTAAACATAAAAGAGGTATCAAATGATTCAATGCAATTTTGTAAAGATTTACTAGAAGAGCAAGGAGTAGCTGTTGTTCCAGGTGTTGGTTTTGGAAGTGAGGGGTACTTTAGATTCTCATTTGCTACCGATATTGAGACTATTCGTACAGGTATTAAACGAATTGAGGCTTTTATTCAAAATATGAAGTAAGCGTATAGGTCGGAATATCCCTATTCCGACATCT